>JABBNZ010000108.1 GCA_019352035.1 Pseudomonadota bacterium
TGAACGCCCGGCTTCGCCGGGCGGGCCCGCAGGGCCGAGGCCCATGGATGGGCCGAGTAAAATCGTTCCAGACGATTTTGTCATGCCGCCGAGTCCCGGGCGAGACCTACGGCTTCCATGACGCGGTCGCCGAGCGCCGCGCCCGCGCTCATCGCATTGAAGGCCGGCACACCCATCTGGGTCGTGATGATCTCGACACCCACCTGATTGTCGGTGGAGGGGCCCGTGACCGCGCACGGCTCGATGCCGAACCGGTCGCGCAGGAGCTTCACGCCGCCCCAGGCCGCGACGGGATCATTGGCCGAGAGCACGACACCGGTGAGCGCGGCGCGGATGTCGGGACACTCCAGGATCGCATCGACCCCGTAGGTGCCGAGAATGCCGTCCCCGAGCTCGAACACGATCACATCCGGCTTGCCGGCCGACAGCTCCGTCAGCATGGTGCGCGTGAGCGCCGGACCGTTGGCGCGGGTGGTGGTGACGATCCCGAGGTCGGTGAATATCGCGGAGCGGCGCGCGCCCGCATCCTCCATCGCCAGGATGTCGCGGCGCAATGACACGCCGGTTGCCTTGAAGGCATCGATCACGAGCCCGCGGTGGCGCATGCGGCTGATGATCGCGCAGGCGGCGGCGGTCTTGCCTGCTTCCATGCAGGTCCCCGCCAGCGCCACGACTGGCACCTGCCGCGAGTCGAGCTTGGCCGCGGCGTCGAGCCGGCGGTGACCGGCCCTGGCGGGCACGCCGATGCGCTCCCCGAGATAGGGGAAGCGCAGCGCCACGCCGAGCACCCGGCAGTCGAATGGCTTGCCCTTGTCGGGATTGATGGAGTCACAGATCCCGAGCACGCCGCCGATGTTGAGCATCTGGATGACATCGCCCGCCTGGAGCGAGGGCGGAACGTGTCCCGAGTAGCCGAACAGCGCCTTGCGGTGCCCGAGCGCGCCCACCACGATGTCGCCCTTGCCGACCTTGGCCATGCGGCCGCTGGTGAGCTCCAGGGTGTTGTAGGTCGACTTGTTGGTCAGCACCTCGACCACGATCACGACACCCTCCTCGGAGGGAATGTCGGTCGAGATGCGCACCTCGTGCGACAGGCCGCAGGCCTGTGCCACGGAGGCGACCTTGTCGACGACGACGCTACGCATGCCGCTCACCATGTCAGGTTACCTTGGCCGTGCCAGGGGCACGGACTCCGTCGAAGCCGCAGCCGGGCGCTCGTCGCTTCGCGACTCGCCCGCGCGCCGGTGAAACACGCCCGTGAGGGCGACGATCTTGGAGAAGCCGAGCGCATCGGTGGCAGTCCACTCGCCCGCCGCCTCGCCGTAGACGCCCTTGGAGGCGGCCATCAGCGAGTAGGGCGATTCGACGCCTTCGACGAAGAGGTGGCCCGGGCGAAGCTGGATGCGCACCCGGCCGGTCACCCGCTCCTGAGAGGAAAGGAGCAGCGCCTCGATGTCGCGGCAGACCGGGTCCAGGAGCTGGCCCTCGTGAACGAGGTCCCCGTACGGCTGCGCGACGGTCTCCTTGATGCGTTGCTGGCGTCCCGTGAGCACCAGCTTCTCGAGCTCCCGATGGGCGGTGAGCAGCGCTTCGGCGGCGGGCGCCTCGAATGCGACACGTCCCTTGGTGCCGATGATGGTGTCGCCGAGATGGATGCCGCGTCCGATGCCGAAGGGGCCGCACAGCGCTTCCAGGGCCTCGATGAGCGCCACGGGAGAAAGCGCCCGGCCGTCGAGTCCGACGGGGCGGCCCTGCTTGAATTCGATGACGTGAGACTCGGCGGCGCGCGGATGAGTGAAGGCGTCCCGCGACAGCACCCATGCGTCATCGGGAATGCTGCCGGAGGAGGTGAGTGTCTCCTTGCCGCCGATCGTGACGCCCCAGAGGCCACGGTTGACGGAGTAGGCCGCGCCGAACGGGGGGACAGGCAGCCCGCGCGACTGCAGGTAATCGAGCTCTTCCTGGCGCTTGAACGCCCGGTCGCGTACCGGGGCCAGCACTTCGAGCTCCGGCGCCAGGGTGCGCATCGCCACTTCGAAGCGCACCTGATCATTGCCCGCCGCCGTGCAGCCGTGAGCGATCATCTGGGTGCCGAGCTTGCGCGCCATCTGCGCGATGGTCTGCGCCTGCATGACGCGTTCCGCGCCCACGCAGAGCGGATACATCTGACCGCGCTTCACGTTGCCCATGATGAGGAAACGCAGGACCTGCTCGAAGTAGTCCGCCCGCGCATCGATCTGGTGATGCTCCACGGCGCCGAGCGCGCGGGCGCGCTCGGCCAGCGTGCGGGCCGCGGCCTCGTCGATGCCGCCGGTATCGACCGTCACGGTGATGATGGGACGGCAGTAGTTCTCCTTCAGCCACGGCACGAGAAAAGAGGTGTCGAGGCCGCCGGAATAGGCGAGAACGATGGGCTGGTCGCCCTTCAGGGGAACGGGATTGGGCATGGTCAGACTCGGAAGATGGCCTGCAGCCGGGCGAGGAGGGCTTCCTGTGCGCCGGCATTGGCGGTTGCGATGAAAATGGTGTCGTCGCCGGAGATGGTGCCGGCGACCTCGGGCCACTCCGCCCGGTCGATGGCGACGGCGACGCTTTGCGCCGCGCCGATGGTGGTCCTGATGACCGTGAGTGAGGGCCCGGCGCGCCTGACTCCGCGCACGAACTGCGCCAGCATGACGAAATCGCCGTTGGTCCGCGAGACCTCGTCCGGAGGCAGGACGTACCGGCCGCTCGCCTTGAGCACGCCGAGATCGCGCAGATCGCGGCTGACCGAAGACTGCGTCACCTCGAAGCCCTCCGTTTTGAGCAGACGCGCCAAGTCCTCCTGCCGGCGCACGTGTCCGTCGCGCAGGATGCGCACGATCGCCTGGCGGCGGTCGAGCTGTTGGGCGTCCATGGGGGGCTCAGGGATAGGCCTGCATAAACTTGCGCGTATTCTGCATATTAATGCGCGTGCGTCAAGCCTTTCCGCAAGACCCCGGCCTCGGCTACTTCTCCACGCTGAACACCAGGTCCGCTCCCCTGATCTGCCCGGCCTCGGTGCGAATCGTCCAGTGATCGCCCAGGCTGTAGCGCAGGCGGATCGCGTTCAGCTGCTGGGTGATGCCGACACCGTAACTCACGTAAAGACGCGGCGAGAGGTACTTGCCGAGCACGAGGGAGGTCTCGTTGTTGAGATCGGTTTCCAGGCTGATGTCGGGCAGGCCGATGCGCGATCCCAGCTCCTGCGCGAGGATGGCGCCCCCCTGGGCGAGGAGCTCGTTGGCGGCGGTCGCCTGCTGATTCTGGGGCGTCGAGGCGGCCTGCATCATCTGCAGTCCGCCGCCCCCGCCCCCTGCAAGGATCAGGGAGACGATCTGCGACTGCGGCAGCGAGGGATCGGAGAAGAACGACATCTGCGGCTGCTGCAGGGTGCCGCGCACGTTGATGCCGGCTGTCACGTCGGGATAGCGCTTGATGGCGCGGATCTCGATGCCGGGATTCTCGACGGGACCGCCGGTGAAGATCAGCCGTCCGCGTTGAATCTCCAGCTTGCGGGCGTAGGCCGCGTACTGGCCCTTCTGCACGGAGAGCTCTCCGGTGGCGCGCGTGATCGCATCGTAGCCGCTGCGCACCGTGATCTTGCCCGCGAGTTGCCCGGTCAGTCCCATCGTGTCGATGTTGACGTTGGGACCCAGCGTCATCGTGATCTGAGTCCTCACTTTGAAGCGATTGGCGGGATTCTGCGACTCCTGGCCGACGATGACCGCGTCCGAGGAGGAGGTCACGGCGCCAGTGAGGTCGGTGGGGACGATCTTGGCGTAAGGTACGGCAACGCTGCCCGTGACATCGATCTCCCTCGCGGCGACCTTGAAGTCGAGGTTCGGCGAGGCGTCGATCTGCGCTTCCGGGATATCCACGACCGCCAGGTTGGTGCCATCGAGATGCAGTTGGCCGTACGGCAGCGAATCGCGCCACTGGAGCTCGCCATTGGCATGCATCCGACCTTTGCCCGCCTGCGCGGTGCCGTCAAATGCCAGACCATCGTCGGTCAGGCGCGCGGTCAGCGCGATGTGACGCAGCCGCAGATTGGTGAGGTAGAGGTCGGCCTCCCCGTTGGAGACGCCGAGCGTGCCGCTCAGATGCGGCGCGCCCACGGTGCCGCCGATTCGGGCATCGGCGGTCAGGGTTCCCGCGGCCCGATCCAGCTCGGGGACGTAGATGGAGATGAGGTCGAGCTTCGAGGTCTGTGCGCGCAATTCACCCGCGATCGGCATGTCCTGCCAGTGCTGCGCGCGCCGACCGATCTTGAGTGTGCCCCCCAGCGTGCCGATCTCTCCTGACGTCAAGGATGCGTTGGCGTCGATCGACTCTGGCGTTGCCGTCGCCGTGAGCGTGCCCGAGCCGATGGAAGTGCGCTCGACCCGGCCGCTCACCAGGCGCCGAGACAGCACGGCGTGGCTCAGCTGCATGTGCAGCACGCCCTGAGCGGGGCTGCCGCCACCGCCGAAAAGCCGCGCGCCGACGTCGATGTCGCCCAGGTATTCGACTGTCGGCGTGCGGCCCGCCGTCAAAGTGCTCAGCGGCAAATGGCTGGCGGTCAGCGTGGTGGACCACGCCGCAGCCGTCCAGCTCCCCTCCGCACAGAGGTTGCCCGGCGTGCCCAGCAGACAGAACCGATCGATGCGGCTCGCCGTCTGCGACACCTTCAGCGAGGCCGGCTTCTCCAGGTGCAGGCGCAACGGCTCATCGCCCGACACATCGAGGGATTCCATCTGGCCACGGAAGATCCCGCTGTTGAAACCGCCGCTCGCCTTGGCGGTGAGGTGCAGACCCCGCGCCTGGGCCTGCAGATGAGCCACTGCCGAGGACGCCGGACCCTCGAGCGTGAAGTCCAGGCTGCGCAGGGTGCGGCGGCGAACCCGCAGCTCCCGAAGGTGCACGGCAATCGACGAGCGCCGCCGCGAGGTCGGATCGAAATCAACCTTGGCATCGAAGCTCGCGAGCGACACGCCATCGTAGAGAATGCCCGCCCCCCGCGCGGTGGCGAGGATGTCGGGGCTGTCGAGAGGTCCGCGGACGGCACCGCTCGCCTGCACGGTGCCGCGGGCGCCCGCCGACAGGAGGCTCAGGTCCTGGGCCGCCACCGCGAATCGCACATCGGCGGTGCGATCGATCCGGCCATCGAGCGCCAGGCGCGTGCGGCCCAAACCCACCCGGATCCGCTGGAAAGTCCAGGCGTCGCCCGCACGCGTGAGCTCGCCGCCGCCGCTCGCCGCCACGCCCCGCAGCCGCCCGCTCAAGCCGGAGACGGTCACGCTGATCGGATCGTCCGCCTTGAAGCCGCGGCCCGAGATCGCCACGCCGAAATTGAGACTGCCGGGCAGGTCGGGACGCCATTGGCCTGGATCGATCCCGGTCACGTTGCCGCGGACCGTCCAGCGCTGCACGGGCTTCCAGGTCACCTCTCCCTGCAGGTCGGCGTGACCGCGCAGCAGATCGACGCCCGCACGTCTGATGCTCACACCATCGCCGTCCAACTGGCCCGCGACGTCGGCGGGGACCGGCGTCAGCTCTGCGATCTGGGCCATTCCCTTGGTTCGAAAGTCATACGGCCGCACCCCCGAGAGCTCGAAGCTGCCTGCACTGCTGCGAAACGGCACGGTCCGCCCGACGAGCGGCCAGCGCAGGTTGCGCCAGCTGCCTCGCAGGTCGAGACGCGGCCCTCCCGGGGCGATCCCGATCGTTCCGGACGCCGTGGTCCGCGCTCCCGATCCGGCATGAGTGATATCGATGCGCCGCGCGGTGATCACCTGGCGGGAATATTCCCCATCGAACCGCACATCGAACGAGCCGGCCTTCAGCCCCGGCGGCTCCAGCGTGCCGCTGGCACTGAATCCGCGCCCGGCGCCGCTCAGCGCCAGCTTGCCGCTGATGGCACCCAAAGCGCCGGTCAGGTGCCAGGCGCGCAGGTCGAAGTTGCGGACCACCGCCTGCCCGCGCCAGTGCCAACCGTGCGTGAGGTCGAGCATCTCGCCGCTGAGCGTGCTTTGGAAAGGAGCGAGGATCCGGCCGCTCACCGCCAGCTTGTCGAGATCGCCCGCAGCGTCGGCCGTCAGGGTCCAGGCGGGCTGGCCGTGCGGTTGCCACGTGATGCGGCCTTTGGCGGCAAGCCGCAGCGGCTTACTCGCGCGCAGCGAGCCGGTGGCGGCAAACTGCACCTCGCCCATCCGCAGCTGCGCCTGCTGGAACCGGATGTCCCGATGGTGAAGCACCGCGGAGCCGTCGATTGCGGAGCCCGTGAGCCGCTTACCGTCCGGAACCACCAGCACCGCGTTGCGAATGCTCGCGTGCCCGATCTCGATGGTGAGCCAGCGCGGCACGAACTGCGGTACATGGGGTGGACCCGGCGGCGGGCTCGGCTGCGGCCTGACCCGGATGTACACACTGTCGACGGTCGTATCGGGCGAGCGGATCTCCTGCCATAGGAGCGGCTCGAGCAGCACCCGCGTGTAGAAGCCGCGGATCTCGAGATGCACCCGCTCCTGGTCGATCTCGACCAGGCCCGCGCGTACACCGCCCGCGATCGTGCCGCTGACATCCTCGATCCTGATTCCGACGCGGCCGAAGCGCGCCGGCAGATGACTCACCACGAACCGCAGCCCGCTCTGGGTGAAGAGCACGGAGTAGAGCGCGGCGCACGGCAGGCCGATCGCGATCAGGACGAAGAGGGCGGTGGCGAGCAGCAGGAATCGGCGCATCGCTGGCTACCGCCCTCTCACAGCTTCGGCGAGAAGTTGATGTAGAGCCGTGGGCTGCCCGGCTCCGACAACGGCTGACCGATGTCGATGCCGAGGGTCAGCACCGGCAGGCGCACCCGGAATCCGACCCCGGCGCCGTACTCGAGAAGGCCGTGGCACACCTGCTGGCCCGTGCCTGCCGCGGCGCACTGCGCGCCGAAGTGATTGAAGGCGTTGCCGTAATCGAAGAAAGCGGCCACGCCGAAGTTCCTCGGCAGGTCACGATCGACCTCCACCGTGCCGGTGATCACGTCCTTGCCGCCGGCCTTCGAGACGGCGCAGATCTGGGTGCCGGCAAGGCAGTACCGCTGGGTCGGCGACAGATCGTTGTAGGCAAAACCGCGCACGCTTCCCTCGCCGCCCGCGAAGAAGCGCAGCACGGGCGGCATGTCATTGAAATGCGAGGCGAGGGTGGCCCCGAGCTCATCGCGCAGCAGCAGGTGCCACTTCGGTGCGAGCCTGAACACGCGCTCGAGCTGCACGTGGATCTGCAGGAAGTCCGCCTTCGAGCCGAACGCGCCCTGCGAGCCGCGCAGCTCGGCGTAGACCCCGTGCTCGAACATCGCCTCGCCAAGATAGCCCTTGGGCACCGAGGCGACGTCCACCCCGGGCACCAGCATGTCGCTGGTCGGCACGCCAATCGTGACATTGGCGCCGGCCGCGGTCGTCTGCACGGTGCCGGTGGAATGCATGGCGTTGATGAACCAGATGGTCTGCCATCGTCCGGTCACCCGGGTCACGCTCGGTCCGATGGACATGGTGCGCGCATCGACGTCCGCCAGCTGGCGCTGCTCGACGGTCGCGGCCAGAGTCAGGTTCTCGACGGCCGGGTCCCCGATCGGAATGATGTAGCGGCTCTGCAGGCTGTATTTGGTCAGCTGGGCCGCCTCGATGTCCACGCTCATCTTGTGGCCGTACGAGTTGACCCTCCGGTCCTGCCAGCTGACGATGCCGCGCGCGCCCGTATCGGTGGCGTAGCCGGCCGCCACGGAGTAGACGTTCGGCCGGCCGCGTTTGGCGTGGATGCTCACGGGCACAGTGTGATTGGCATGATCGGGTGTTCCCGTCAGCACCGTGAGGTCGGTGAAGTACTCGGTGTCATCCAGCGCGAACTGCGTACGCAAGACCTCGGTCAGGTCGAAGGGGCCGCCCTGCCGGTAGCGAAGATACCTGCGCACCAGCTTCTCTCGCACCGCGTTCTGCTCGATGGTGGTCGCGCCGAAGCGATACCGCACCCCGGTAGAGAGCTCCAGCGTGATGCTGGCCGTGTGAGCGCCCGGGTTGATCAGCAGTTCGTGCCGGGTCAGGGTCGCATCGAGGTACCCGTATGTGGCCGCGGTGCGCAGGAGGTTGCCCTTGAGCCGCTCGTACTTCGCCTGATCGAGCACCTGCCCGGTATGAAACGGCAGGTCGGCGGTGATGTGGGTGAAGAGCGGGCTGCTGGCTCCCGGCCCGACCACATGAACCTCGACCTTTCCCAGGATGACCGGCTGACCCGGATCAATGGTGATGGCCACCTTCCAGTCGCCCGGACCCGAGGAGGTCACGCTCGAGCGCACCTTCGGCTGAAAGTAGCCGAATGGGCGCAGGGCGGACCCGACCTCCCGGGGAATGCGGTTTTGCAGGCGCTCGACGGTGTCGCGCGTCAGGTCCTTGCTGCTGCGGTAGCGGGTAAAGCTCAGGAATGCGAGGACGTTCTTGTGCAGGGGGCCGCTCACACCGCTGACCGTGATGGTGACGCCGGCGCGCGCCAGCGGCGCGGCCATGGTCCAGGCGAGGAGCAATGCGAGAACGCCCGAAGCCCGCCATCGCGACCGAGCCCCGTGTAACGAATTGCGTTGCCCATTCTCTACTGGCGCAAAGCCGGCAAGTTGCCGCATTGCGCGGCCAGCCCGATGACAGGGATTCATCCCGCCGCCCAGGGAGCGGCCCTCATGAGACCCGCCAATGCGAGACGACGTGCCCCGAGAAACGGCCGCTTATTGATTTGCTTTCGCACTATTTTATAGATAGATGGCTGGACGCGTCAGAGGTTCAGGGGCCATTCCCCGGGCTCGAGGTGGTATTCGGTCTCCCCTCTGCGGGCGCCGCTCGGGTCGAAGCGGCGCTCGGCGAGGTAACAGCGGCCCGTGGGCTCGATAGCGACGATGGTCGAGCAGCGCGTGCCATAGCGCTCGTTCAGGACAAAAGGGGAGGACAGCGTCCGCTCCCATTCGGGCGGGAGGCCGGTGCTCGGCAGGCCCTCCCCGTCGCCGGCCGGCCTGCGATCCTCGAGCAGTGCGAAAAGGCCGCCGTCCTCCGCACTGCCGCCCGGGAGCCAACTCTCGAAGCCCTGGCGGACGCGCCGCAACTTGGGCCAGGGGGTATCGAGCCGCTCGTTGGAGAGGCCATGGACCCCCGGCGGCAGCTGCCGCGCGAAAGGAGTGCCGCGGTTCGAGGCGTACCAGAGGGACTCGCCGTCAGCCAACAGCAGGTTGAATCCGCCGTAGCCGCTGGCCGCACCCTCCAGCGCATCGAGGTACGCGCCTGGACCGTCCGCGCTGGCGAGATAGCGCGGGATGAGTTCGCCGCGGGTAGGCGCGTCGGCAGGCGCCGGCGCCAGGTCGCGGAAGTTGGTGACGACCCCGAAACGGCGCCGCGCGTCGAGACCCAGCCAAGTGCCGCCTGCGCGCAGATCCCGTCCGGCGAGCACGCCGGCGGGAGCCGGCCAGGGGGCGAGCGGCGCGGCGGCCCGGTCGTGGTACTCGTCGCGATTGGCGGCGACCACCAGCCGGTAGCGCGGGTGCGCGTTCCAGGCGAGCACGAGCAGGCACATGCCGTTCTACTTGCCGTCCATCCAGGCGCCAATGAGGCGGCGGGAGATCGAATGCACGGGCGGCAGCAGGGCCGCGCCGGCGCGGATCTCCTCGCGCGAGAACCAGCGGGCATCCTCGAGCTCACCGTCGCCCCGGGCCGGGCTGTCGGGCCGCGCCCAGGCGCGAAAGCCGACCATGATGGAGGCCGGAAAGGGCCAGGGCTGGGAGGAATCGTAGCGGGCGCCGTCGACGGGCACCCCGGTCTCCTCCATCACTTCCCGCGCGACGGCATCCTCCAGGCTCTCGCCCGGCTCCACGAAGCCGGCGATGGTCGAGTAGCGGCCCGGCGGCCAGGCCGCCTGGCGCCCGAGGAGCGCTCGCTCCCCGTCGGTGACCAGCACGATGATCGCGGGGTCGAGCCGGGGGAAGAACTCCTGCGCGCAGCCCTCTCTGGAGCAGCGCATGCAGTGTCCGGCGCGCCTGGGGACCGTGGGAGCGCCGCAGGCGCCGCAGAACCGCTGGCGCGCGCGCCAGATGGAAAGCGCCCGCGCGTAGGCGAGGAGACCGGCCTCATCGCCGCCGAGCAGCGGCGAGAGAGGCCGCAGCTCCTCGAACGAGGCCTCACCGGGCAAGGCCAGCGATGACTCGTCCTCATCCCCGATTTCCACCAGAACGCAGCGCTGCTCCCGGAACCATCCGAGAAGCACGAGGCGGCTCTCGTCGGCCGCGGCAGCCGCCGCCTCCCTGCCGTCGAGAAACGCGATGCGCGGCTCCGGCTGGGTGTAGAGCAGCTGCCGCGAGCCGCGTCCCACGAGGTAGAGCGTTCGCGGGTCCTCGAGCGCCGTGCGCACCCAGTCCACCTGCCCGCGCTCCTCGGCGCGGCGCTCGATGTAGGGACCTGAGAAGAAATTCGGCCGATCGGACTCCATGGGCCGATTATTGTCCATGGCGCCGGATCCGGGCAGTCCATTGTCCATGGCGCTGGAACCGAGCACTCCCTGCCCGGCCCAGCGCACGCCGAGCCCAAAAGCGTGGTTTTTTGCTCGACGGTCGCATCTGCGGCGGCGGGGCACCTCCCTGTGCCGGGTAGCGGGGGTCAGGCGCCTGCGGAGCAGTGCTGGCAGTGCCTCTCGCGAATCGGGAAGCGCTCGATGACGATCAAGCCGCCGCAGCCACTGCACCTACCCAGCCGAAGCTGATCGCCCCGCGCCAGGCAATCCGCCAGGAAGTGTCCGTACTCGAAAGAGATCGTGGCCGTCGGGATGACGATGGTGTAGCTCTCGTAAGCGGTGCAGAGCAAATGGCCGCGATCGATGTCCGGAAGGGCCGCGGCGGCCGCCGGCGAGGGCTCTTCCGGCACCAGCCTGGCGAGAGCGAAAACGCTAGCCAGAACGGAGGTTTCCTGTTGGATCCTCAGTGATCGCGTGAAGTAGGCCGCCTGGTGGGGCGACTTGCCGCGATGGCGGGGAACATAACAGGCGGCGCGGC
>JABBNZ010000109.1 GCA_019352035.1 Pseudomonadota bacterium
AAAGTCGGATTTTCGGCAAGTTCATTTGTCCTTTGGTGAGAAAAGCCTAGGCGCATCGAGGCGCACGATCTCATCGACAGCAGCGGCTATGTCACGCCGCTCGGGAATTTCGCCGTGACCTTTGCCGGCGGCACGGGCGAGCCGACGGGCGAGTTGCGGGACCTCGGCGGCCCCTTGTCGGTCCAGGGGAAGGTCGTTCTCACTGCGCAGCCCGGATACGACCTGTCAGGCTACGTGACACCGCGCCCGAGCGCGGTCCCCGCGCTGATCCATGCCATCGAGTTTCTCGGCACGCCGGATGCGCAGGGCCGGCGCCGGTTCGCCCTGTCAGGAAGTTATTGATGAGCGCCGGCGTTCGGATCGCTTCATCACCCGGGGTCGACCGCCAGTCGATGGGCAGCTATCGACACTCGCGAAAGATGCCGAGCAGCGGGAAATAGAGCGCCGCCCGTACCGGCTCGGGTCCCAACCCCCGCGCGAGCGCCGCATACCCCTCGAGCTGCCCGCGATAGCGCTCGAGCTCCTGCCCGATGAACTCCTCGAGCCGGCCGCCCTCGTGTCGGCTCGTCTTGAAGTCGATCACCCAGCGCGTCCCCTGCCCGTCGATGAAGGAGCGGTCAATGACGACGCTCGTGAGCCGCCCCCCCGCCATCCCCGTCAGCGCAAGCTCGCTCGCCGCCTCGCGATGCTCGCGTGAGAGGATCCAACGGCCTCTGCCGTCTTGAACGGTCCGCGTCAATGCCTCGAGCACGTCAACGGCCGCGCTCTGAAGATCGCGCTCCGGCACCCCGTGGCGGCGCAGTTGCTCGCGATAGTGGGCGGCCCGCCGCTCGAGCCACTCGTGCGAAGGCAGCTCGGCAGCCGCGCCGAAGGCCTGGAGCGCCGCGTGGACCACGGTGCCGATGTGGCGCCGGGTCTCTCCCACCCAGCTGAACTCGGGCGTATCGAGCGAGCGCTGCGCGAGCGGCAGCCGCCAAAGCTGCGGGCCGGGAGGCGGCGGCGGCGGCGCCCAGTCCGCGGCCAGCCTGCGCAGCACGCCGCCCGCGGGTGGGGCGGCCTCGCTCGGGACGGGGGCGTCGGCAACCGCGCTCGAGGTTGGGACCTGAAAGCCAGCCTCCAGCGCCGGCCACAGACAGGCGAGCAGCGTCCTCGGGCGGGGAGTCACGCGCCCGTCACGGCGCACCGAGGGCGCGGCGTAGAGGTGAAGCGATCGTCTGGCGCGGGTCGCGGCGACGTAAAGCAGTCTCACCTGCTCGTTCGCGGCGCGGCGCGCCATCAGGCGTTTGAGGAACGCGTTGACCTCGCCGGGGTCCTCATCACCGATCGCCGGCGCAGGGGCCATGATGAGATCGGTCTCCTCGGGCGTTGCGCGCTCACGTTGCGGCAGATCGAGCCAGCGCAAGAGCGGCTCGCCTCCCCGGTTGCGATCGCGATCGAGGCTCGGCACCAGCACGTGATCGAATTCGAGACCTTTCGCGCCGTGGATGGTCAGCACCTGCACCGGGGCGCCGGTGCGCGCCTGGGGTTGTGCATAGAGGCTGGCCAACACCGACTCCAGCGTGCCCGTTCCACGCCACTCTCCCGCGGCCGTGCGCTCGCTGAGCGCCTCGAAAAAGGCGCGCGCGTGCCGCAGCTCCTCCGCCGGGTATGCATCCGGGGCGCCGAGGGCCATCCATACGCCCTCGATCCAGTCGGTGAGCGGCGCGCGCTCGCGTTGCGCCACGCCCTCTTCAAGCACCGTCACGACTCGCTCGAGCCGCCTGCGCTCCTCTTCAGGACACTCCTCGAGCCGCTCCGGCTCGTGCACGGCTTCCCAGATGAGGCGCGCGTCGCCGCGAGGCGAGAGCTGCGTCAGGGTCGCGAGCGACATGCCGCACCAGGGCGCCCGCAGCACGGCGAGCCATGCGGTGCGGTCGCCCAGGTGACACAGCGCACGCATCAGCGCCACCAGGTCGCGCACCACCGGCACCTCCGCGAGCGGCACGAGCTCGACGCCGATCGTGTCGATATCGCGCCCCTGGAGCGCGGCGACGATCGCCCGCGCGTGCGAGCGCGCCGCCACCAGAATCGCAATGCTCGCGTGCGCATCGCGCGCCTTCAGCTCACCGACTCGGGCGGCGATCGCCTCGGTCTCCGCCGCGCGCTCGGCGCCCGCCAGCAGACGTAACTCGACGCAGGCTCCGTTTGCGCTCACCGCACTCCCCGCGAGACTCGGGGTGAATGCCACCGCGCTCTCGCGCAGATCGTCGGCCGCCGGGAAGAGCCGGCCGAAGGTCTCGTTGGTCCATTCGATGAGCGCCGGCGTCGAGCGAAAATTGCGCAGCAGGCGCAACGGCATCAGCCGCACCGTGCCGATCCCGGCATCGCGCGCGCGCAGGAAGCAGCCGACTTCGGCCTCGCGAAACTGATAGATCGACTGCATCGGATCGCCGACCACGAAGAGCGTGCGGCCATCGCCCGGCTCCCAGCCCGCGGTCAGCGCCTCGAGCAGCTCGAGCTGCGCCACGGAAGTGTCTTGGAATTCATCGACCAGAATGTGCCGCAGGGACAGTCCGGTCGCCAGGGCCAGATCGGTCGGCAGCCCGGCCTCGGCCAGAGCGGCCCGCGCCGCCCCGCCGATGTAGGTATGGTCCACGCGGCCATCGAGGGCGAAAAGGGCCTGCAGGTGCGCCGCCGCCGCGCGCAGCACGCGTGAGAGGGCGGCGAGGGCCGCCGCGCTCTCAGTCCCGAGGTCCGGGCTCGGGAGCCAGGTGATCTCGAGCAGCGTCTCGCGCGCCGAGGGCAGCGCGCTCAGCCGCTCGATACACGAGCGCAGCGCCTCCTTGCCGGCGCCGTTCTCGAACGCCGCTCCCAACCTGCGGTTGATCGCTTTGCGCCAGTCGCCGTCGTTGGTCAGCGCGAGCCGCGCCAGCGCCTTCCAGGAATCCAGGCAGCGAGCCTGCGGCTGCAGCGATTCGACACCCGGAAGGCGCGCCGCTTCGGCGCAGGCCTCGAGGCCGAGGCTGCGTGCGGCGGCTCGCAGGCGATCCTCCACGATCCGGGTGAGGCTCGCCGCCACGCGCCGGCGCAGGACCTCAGGCTCGTGACCCAACACGTACCGCAGCCAATGCGCGCGCTGGCGCAGCATGTCGGCGAGCAGACGCTCGACGAGACTCCACCGATTGTCGAGCCTCTCGAAGAGGATCTCGAGGTCCGCGGCGAGCTCAGCGTCCGCATCGGCCGCGAGCAGCGTCTCGCGCGAGGCGAGCCGGTAGAGCTCCTCCGGCCGGGCGCTGACCGAGAGCTCGCTGCCGGCGCGGGCCGTGACCGGCAGCTGGCTGGCGAGCCGGAAGTTGAAAGAATCGATGGTCTGGATGCGCAGGCGTCCGGGATCCTGAGCCAGACGCCATCCTCGCACCTGCGAGCGCTCGAGCGCCGCGGCCGCCAGATGGCGCAGGCGCTCGCCCTGCGCGCCCTCGCCAACATCGCCGCTCAGCGCGCGCAGGACGCGGGCGCGCATCTGCGCCGCGGCGCGCCGGGTGAAAGTGATCGCGAGGATCTGCTCCGGCTCATCGACGACGGCCAGGAGGCGCAGCAGTCTCTGCGTCAGGACCGAGGTCTTCCCCGATCCCGCGGGCGCCTGCAGGATCACCGACAGGGTGGGATCGATTGCGCGATCGCGCGCGCGATCGTCAGCCTCGCGCGCATCGGCGACACCGTCACCCGGCGCGCTACTCATCGTCCACCCTCACCGCATCCTCGGCACCGTCGCCGTCCGCGCCGGCGAGGCCGTCACCCACGCGGCACACGGCCGCCACGTGACAGAAGTCGCAGGCGTGCGGCTTCGGGTCGACTGCCGCATGCCCGGAAGCGAACGCAAGGGCCAAGCGCTCCACGAGCCCGCGCCATTCCCCGACCCGCTCCTGCCACGGATCCCGCGACTGTCCCTCGGGTCCCTTCACGCCGGCCACCTTGGGCAGCATGTCCTCCCGAGCGGCGATGCCGTCGAACCTGACTTCCCGCGCGGTGACGTTGACCGTCGCCATGGCAACCACGTCTTCACCGACGGCCGCCAGGTATGCCAGGAGCTGCGGATGCGAAGGCCGATCGCCGTACCAGTCGGCGCTGATGCGCCTGCCGCTCTTGTAATCGAGGATCGCGACGCCGCCGCTCTCGAGCGTATCCAGCCGATCGATGCGCAGCCGCAGCTCCTGACCCGCCAGGTGCAGCCGGGAGGCGTATTCGGTGTGCCGGACCGCGAACGGCGCGCGCCGCCGCTCGATCTCGAGGAGCTTGTGGATCAGCCTCGCGGTGCGGCGGCATTCCCGCGCCATCGCCGCACGCGCGGGCCGATCCTCGCCCGCCGGATCGAGCGTGGCCACCGCGCTCTCGATGCTCGCCGTCAGCAGCTCATCGAGGGCCTCGGCGCGCAGCGTGGCCAAAGCGCGCGAGTCACCGAGCCGCTCCCAGAGCTGCTGCAAAGCGGCATGCAGGAGTTGGCCGCGCACATCGGGCGCAACACCCGGCTCGGGCATTCCGAGCGGAGCGCTCCCCAGGCGCAGCTCCGCATAGGCGCGGAAGGGACACTGATTCTGCAGCTCCAGACTTCGCGTGCCGGAGGGCAGCGGCTGTTGCGGGCTCCACTCCACACCGACATCGTCCCGCCACTGCGTCAACAGCCCCGGACGATGAAGCCGCTCGGGCAGCCATATCGAGACGCGCGCCTCCTCGGACGCCTGCGCGACGCTCCGCCACTCCTCGATCATGGGGCTCGGCAACAGCTCGATGTCCCCGGCCCTGGCCGGAGCGCTGAGCACCAGCTCCGCAGCGGCGGCGCGCCACGCGGCAACGAGCGCCCGCGCTTCCTGCAACCGGCCCGCGGCCGTGGCGGCGGGCCATCCCGCCGCGATCTGCATCGGGAGCGGCAGAAACGGATCGGGCGCGACCGGCTGCGGGAAGCCCTCCGCGTGGAGCCCGGCAACCCAGATACCGTCGTACCTCACCACCGGATCCGCATAGGCAGGAGAGAGGGTCACCGCGGGATCGTCATCGGCGGGCCGGTACGGTGTCCGCGATGCCAACTCCGTCAACCACTGCACGGCCGTCTCGAGGCTCATCGTACGGGCCGCCGCCGAAAGCTGGCCGAGCTCATCGAGCAGCTCGTGAAAGCGCACCAGTGTCTGTTGCTCGGCGCCAATGCGTGTCCGCGCGCCTGGCCATCCCAGCGCCTGCAAGGCCGCCCTGAACCTCTCCGACCACTCGCGCGGTGTTCCCGGGCCCGCGCGCACGCACCCGATCGCCTGCTCCAGCCGGGCGCCGATGGCTCCCGCCGCTGCGGCGATCGGCGCAGCCGCCCGATGCAGCAGTGTCAGCAGCGAGCCGACATCGAGCCGCAGCCGAGGCTGCTCCCGCAGCCACAGATCGAGGCCCGCGCGCGCCGCCGGAGCCGGCTCGGTCCACCAAGGGGCCCGCAGCCACTCGAGGACGCTCTCGATCTCGAGCGACTCGCCCCCGAGCAGCGCCAGACCGCCGAGCGCATGGGCGGCCAGCGGCAGTGTCGCGAGCGGTTGGCCGCCTTCGAGACCGACCACCGGTGAACGCGCGAGGCCGCCCGGATCGATGGCCTGACGGACGAGGGTCGCCAGCCGCTCGCGCCTGCCGCCCGATCCCGGTAACAGGACGAGCAGACGCGCATCCGCCCGCACGCTCAGGCGTTGCCGGCACCACTCGGCGATGCGCTCCAACTCCTCCCGCTCATCCGCCGCTCGCACGAGGCGCGGCTGGATCTGCGGGACGGTCTCGGCGGCCGGCCGACACGCGCTCTCGAAACCTTCCTGCGCGCGTGCGGCGATGATCGACTTAAGTCGCGGCGAAGGGGTCAGAAACCCCGCGAAGGTGACCGGACGGCCGTCGCCGACGCAAGGGAGGCCGGAGACAGCCGCCGCCACCGGCACCGCCTCCAACTTCTGACACCGCTCCTCGACAGCACGGTGAACCGCGGCCAACAGCTGCGCCTCCGTGCCGCCGGGCCCGCGCAGGGCCCGCGGCTCGATGCTCAGGTCCGCGGCGAGAGCGCTCGAGCGGCGCAGCGACTCCGCCAGTGAAGCACGATTGACGAGATCGAGACCCTGCGTCGCCTCGGCCGTGCACTGGCGCCAGAGGAGCCACTCCTCCGCCGGAGAGAGCAGTCGCGGCACGCGAGCGCCGCCGGTGGCGGCATGGCGCTCGATCTCGCGCGTCAGCCAGCCTTCGAGGGGCAGCGTATCCGGGCTGGTCCAGACCTCTTTGCCGCCCGCGAGCTGTGCGGCGGCGTAGGCCAGCCGCAGCGCATGGGCCCGCTGGCGCGAGGGCACGACGACGGTGCCCCCGCGCTCAAGGACTCCGCTGAGATGGCTCTGAATATCTAGCAATACAGAATGTTAGCGCAATTTCATGCGCTTTTACTTGAATCGAGCGGTGGCCTCGACCACGTTGTGGCCCGGCGCATCCCGGGAGCCGGCTCCGCTGCCGCCGGCAGCGCTTGCATAGCCCTGCAGCAGCTCCTCGATTCGCTCGAAAACCTGCCGCAGCGTCGCCGCGTCCGGGAGGCTCGTGACCCGGAAATGATTGCGGTACGGGACGTTGAAGCTCACGCCCGGCGCCACGAGCACGTGTTTCTGCTCCAGGAGGTCGAGCGCGAACTGCTGATCGTCGAAGGCCGGCAGCTCACGCGTATCAACGCCCAGGAAGGCGTACATGGCGCCCGTCGGCGGGGCCAGCTTCAGAAAGCGGCTGTCCTCGACGGCGCCCAGGATGGCGCGCCGCGACTCATAGAGGCGGCCGCCGGGCGTGACGAGATCCTTCACGCTCTGATAGCCGCCGAGGGCCGTCTGCACCGCCCATTGCGAGAGCACGTTGCTGCAGAGCCGCAGCGAGCTCAACAGCTCGAGTGCCCCCAGGTAATCCGCCGCGGCGCGGGTGCGCCCGGAGAACACCGCCCAGCCCACCCGATAGCCGCAGGCCCTGTAGACCTTGGAGAGTCCGGACAGCGTGGCGCACAGGGTGTCCCGCACGAGTGTCGCCATCGGAATGAACTCGGCATCGTCGTAGACCATCTGGTCGTAGATCTCATCGCTGAAGACGATGAGCCCCGTGCGCTCCGCGAGCCGCGCCAGCGCCTCGAGCACCGGCCGCGGGTAGACCGCGCCGGTGGGATTGTTGGGATTGATGATGACGATGGCGCGCGTGCGCGGCGTCACCAGGCGCGCGATCTCCTCGGGATCGGGAACGAAGCCGTTCTCCGGCCGGCACGGGTAGTGCACGGCGCGCCCGCCGTTCAGGGTGACTGCGGCCGTCCAGAGGGGATAGTCCGGGCTCGGTACCAGCACCTCATCGCCGCTGTTGAGGAGCGCGCGCAGCACCAGGTCGATGAGCTCGCTCACCCCGTTGCCGATGAAGACCTCCTCGGCCGTGACTGCGGCGACCCCCCTCGCCTGCTGTTGCATCACCACCGCCTCGCGGGCCGGGAAGATGCCCTTCTGGTGGCAGTAGCCCTCGGCCTCGGAGAGGTTCTCGATCATCGCGAGACGCATGGTCTCCGGGGTGCGGAAGCCGAACGCCTTGGGGTTGCCGATGTTGAGGGAGACGATCTCGTAGCCCTGCCGCTCGAGCTCGTGCGCGCGCCGCGCCAGGCGGCCGCGGATCTCGTAACGGACGTTGCGCAGGTTGTCGCTCGGACGGATGCTGGCGTCGGGCTTCATAGGGGGCCAAGGATACCATCGGCAAGCTCCCGGAAGCGGTGACACGCCACCCGGCTTCCCCCCGGCGCCACCTCCCAGGCGGGCTCCCGCGCCGCGCATGGCTCAATGGCGTGCGGGCAACGGCCCCGGAATGCGCACCCCGCGGACGGCGGATGCTCCCCGCGAGCATCCCTCGACTCCCCGAGACGCGCCAGCGCCAGCCTGCGGGGCTGCACGCGCGGGTCGATGACCGGCACGGCCTCCAGCAGCTCCCGGGTGTAGGGATGGACCGGCGCCGAGAAGAGGGTCCGTGAGTCGGCGAGCTCCATCATGCGTCCGCGATAAAGAACGAGCACCCGGTCGCAAATCCGCCTGACGACGGCGAGGTTGTGGCTCACCAAAAGGATCGACATGCCGTGCTCGCTCTTGAGGCTCGCCAGCAGATCGAGAATCTGCGCCTGCACGGAGGCATCGAGCGCGCTCACCGGCTCATCGCAGACGAGGAGCCGGGGGCCCAAGATCATCGCACGGGCGATACCGATCCGCTGGCATTGGCCGCCGGAGAGCTCATGCGGGTAACGGCCCGCCATCTGCGGCGCCAAGCCAACACGCGTCAGCATGCGGATCACCTGCCGTTCCCGCGCGCCGGCGTCGAGCTGCGGCTCGTGAACCTGCAGCGGCTCGGCGACGATGGCACCGACGGTCATCCGCGGATCGAGGCTCGCCAGCGGGTCCTGGAAAACCATCTGCATGTCACGTCGCAGACGCTTCAACTCACGTGAGGACAGCCCAGATAGCGGCCGCCCCATCCAGCTCACGCGCCCGCCGCTCGGGCGGATGAGCTGCAGCGCCGCCCGCGCCAGCGTCGACTTGCCGGAGCCGGACTCCCCTACGACGCCCAGCGCCTCCCCCGCGCGCAGCTCCAGGCTGACATCGTGCAGCGCATGCAGCGCGCCGCCGCCTCGCCACGAGCGCCGTCCCGGGTACTTCACGCTGAGAGAGGTGACTGCCAGCGCGATCTGCGAACCGGCGGCCGTTTCCGCAGCGGCCGGGGACCGCGGCCCCGCGCCGGAGTCGAGCGTCAGTGTGCGTTCCAGCAGTGCCCGCGTGTACTCGTGGCGGGGCGACGTCAGCACCGCGGCCGCCGTGTCCAACTCGACGATGCGACCGGATTGCATCACGGCCACCCGGTCGGCGACGCCCGCCACAGCGCCGAAATCATGAGTGATCAACACCATCGCCATGCCGGCCTCGCGCTTCAGCTCGGCGAAGAGCGCCAGGATCCGCGCCTGAACGGTGACATCGAGCGCGGTCGTCGGCTCATCGGCAATCAGCAACTGCGGATCGCATGCCAGCGCGATTGCGATCATCACCCTCTGGCGCATGCCGCCGGAGAGCTCGTGCGGATACTGGCGCAGCCGGCATGCGGCATCGGGCACGTGAACCCGGTCGAGCAATGCGAGCGCCTTGCGCCGCGCCTGGGACCAGCTGGCGCCGCAATGCCTGACGATGGGCTCGGCAATCTGCTCGCCGACCCGCAAGTGTGGGGTAAGCGAAGTCATCGGATCCTGGAAGATCAGTCCGATCCGCGCACCGCGGAAGCGGTCGAGCTCCTTCTGCGGGCGGCCGATGAGCGGCTCGCGGCCCAGGGTGGCGCTGCCGCTCACCCGCGCCGTCGCGGGCAGGAGACCCAGGGTGGCGAGGAAGAGCTGCGTCTTTCCGGCGCCCGACTCACCGACGACGCCCAAGCACTCGCCGCGCTCGACCCGGAGCGAGACGTCCTGGACGGCCGGCACGTCCCCCTGCGCAGTGGCGAAGATGACGCCGAGCTGCGCGATCTGCAGCACCGCGGCGGGCGCCTCCTCAGTGCGCGGCGGGGTCGAATGCATCGCGCAGGCCATCGCCCAGGATGTTGAAACAGAGAAGGAGCGTGACCAGCACGCCCGCCGGCACGAGCAGCATCCAGGGCGCCGTCAGCATCTGCCGCGCACCCTCGCTGATGAGGCTTCCCAGGCTGGCGCGAGGCTCCTGCACGCCAAGACCGAGGAAGCTGAGGAAACTCTCGAAGGTGATCAGCTCCGGGATAGTGAGGGTGGCATACACCGCCACCGTGCCGGCGAGGTTGGGCACGATGTGCCGCCGGATGATCGCCGGCGTGCCGAGCCCCGTCGCGCGCGCCGCTTCGATGAACTCACGCCGCTTCAGCGACAGTGTCTGGCCGCGCACGACGCGCGCCATCGTGAGCCAGCCCACGGCGCCTATGGCGAGGAACAGCATCGCGATGTTGCCGCGGCCGAACACCGTAGCCAGGATGATCACGACGAAAAGGTACGGCAGCGCATACAGCATGTCCACCGTCCGCATCATCCAGGAATCGGTGCGGCCGCCGACATAACCCGCGATTGCGCCCCACGCAACGCCGATTCCGACGCTCACCGCGGTCGCGAGTACTCCGATGAGCAGCGAGAGACGCAGCCCATAGAGCGTGCGCACGTAAAGGTCACGGCCCAGCGGGTCCGTGCCGAGCCAGTGGGCGGCGGTGAATCCCGGCGCCACGGCGAGGTGCCGCCAGTCGAGCGCATCGTACGAGTACGGGCTCAGCCAGGGTCCGAAGGCCGCGAGCAGCGCCAGGACCGCGAGCCCCCCCGCGGCGGCGAGCACCGCCCGGCTCTCGCGCAGCCGGCGCAGTCCGGATCGGCCCCGGCCCGAACCCCGCCCTGGCGCCTCCCCCGCAGTTATCCATCCACTCATGTCAATCCCTAAAATCATGAAGCGGCTTCAACTCACTCATGCCGCACCCGCGGATCGAGCCACCCATAGGCGAGGTCCGCCGCGAGATTGAGCAGGAGCGTCAGCGCGCCGTAGAGAACGACCATGCCCATGACGAGCGTGTAATCGCGATCGAGCGCCCCCTGCACGAGATAACGGCCCGTGCCGGGCAATGCGAAGACCGTCTCGACCACCAGCGAGCCGGTGAAGACGTACGTGGCCGCCGGCCCGAGATAACTCACGACCGGCAGCAGAGCCGGCCGCAAGGCGTGCCGCCACAGCACCCGCCAGGGCCCGAGCCCCCTCGCCCGCGCGGTCCGCACGAAGCTTGCCCCCAGCGTCTCGAGGAGACTGCCGCGCATCATCCGGGCGATGGCGGCGCCCACGGGCAGGGCGAGCGTGACCGCGGGCAGGACGAGATAGGCGGGATCGCCCGGCTGCCAGCCGGCCACCGGCAGCCAGCGCAGCGACAGCCCGAACAGCAGCGCGAGCAGCGGGCCGGTGACGAAGGCCGGCAGAGCGATCGCCAGCGTGGCGAGCGCCGTCACCGCGTAATCGA
>JABBNZ010000110.1 GCA_019352035.1 Pseudomonadota bacterium
CGACGCGCACCTCAGGAGCGAGCTGGGCTTGGAGGAGACCGGATAGGAGCTCACGGCTTCCAGTTTTCGAGGTCCGCATCCAGATCGGCGAGGCCGGCCGGCACCTCGGCTTCCCGCAGCGCGGTGATCTGGCGATCGGACAATTCGCCGGCCGACAGGACTCGGCGATTGCCGCGCCGGGATTGCTGATACTCCTTGGCCACAGTTGGTGCTGTCGGTGCGCGCTCGTTCTTGGGTTTCACCGTCATATTCAACGCCTCAAGCCTCAGTGCTGCGCATTCTGGATCAGCATCGATTTTTCAAGTGAGCGCCTTGGCTCGCGTCGTAATCCAGTCTCGCACGGCGAAGAGGAAGTCGCTGTGCGGTAGCTCATCGAGGGTATCGAGGCGTCGGGCAGCGAGAAGGGCGCCGATTTCCGTCTGAAACTGCCGATAGTCACTCAGCATGGCGGCTGCGCCGGGAAGCGGCGGCTCGATCGGGTTTCGATGCTCCGATAACCAATTGCGCACTCGCCGAATTGCCTCGGCTGGATCGTTCGCATGGACTTCGATGTCCTGCCCGCTGATGTCCGAGAGCGCCGCGTCATAACGATGCGGTTGAGCTTCCAGGATGAGGGCACGCTTGCGCTTGTGACGGCCGGTGCCGAAGAGCCGCGCGCCGAGATGGATGCCCAGCTCCATAGGCATGTTGAATCGCGGTACGCCCGCCGGATCGACCTCCACCCGTGACAAATCGTGGATGCCCCAGTCACACTCTCCGATCATCTTGGCGATCTTGCTGACTCGGACCTCGGCTCCGTCAGTCGCATCCAGGGCGCATCGGGGGTGATAGCCTGATGAGAGGATCGTAAACACGATCGCACGGAAAATAGGCTTGAACCCGTCATCGAACGGGCAATTGACGAAGACGGCCTTGGAGGCTGGCTGCTTAGCCGTGCGCTGGTTCGCCACGCGGGTGCTCGGACTTCGTCCGCAGCGCGTCGCGAATGGCCTGAGCAGTGGGGGATCGCCGTCCCTTTATCGGGGGAATCTTGATCCCCCGATAGACGACCGTGCGCTCGAACTTCGTCAAGGAGCGCTTCGAACCCGCACTTTTCACCGTCTTGGCCATGAGACGCAATATGAGACCTCGAGATCGCCAGCGCAAGCCCCCAGTACCGGCTCCAGCTCGCAGAATGGCCGGGCGGGAGGCTCCCCACAAGTCCCTAATTTACCAGGAAATCATGCGGATAAGGGCCAGCCCGACTCGAGCGCGTTCCACGCCCGCCACCCGGAACCAGTGGCGCTGCCTCTCCTGCCGCCCGGGGCTGCCTGGCGACCACGCTTTCAGTCGTCGGCAACTTGGGGCGCGCGCGGCGGCGGGCGGACCCGTGCATTGGTGCTGGGTCAGCCTGGCCCTGTGAAGCCGCCGCGAGTGGTGCGCTCCTGCGGTGTGATCAACCCCATCCGCTCCAGACGCGCCTCGATCGCGCGCAGTGTGCGTCCGTGCCGCTCCGCAACCGACTTCAGCGGCTCCTTCGCGGCAAATTCCGAGCGCAACTGCTCCTCTTCCCTCGTCGTCCAGTCCTGCCCGACATTCTCGGGCAGTGCCGCCCGGCGCTTCACCCGCGCGTCCGCAGAGTCGATGGCACCCACTCCAACCAGCAACGCGCGGATTACGTCCGGGTGATGGATGACACATTCGCCCGGTAACGTCTCTTTCGAGCCTGGGTTGCGCCCTTCGATCAGGGACACGAGAATCGATCGTGCTTCAGTGTGTTGCATTGTAGCGATCTCAACGGTTGTATGCCTGCGTTCTGCTGTCAGCGATTCGAGTGAAGGGACGCCATATCGAGCGCGCTGTATGCGGTCCGAAGCAAAGAGATCGCGTAGCGAAGGGCGACCTCCTCATCGCCTGCTTGCGCAATCTCCTTAGCTTCCAGCGAGCGATGAGCGACAGCTACCACAGCAATCGCGTCGGAGAGATCCCCGAGAAGGTGCAACAAATCGGAGCAATCTGCCGCAGTGGGAGCGACTGTGGCTGCTTGCGGGACGCGATCACAATGCACGTGTTCACCTCTGAACCGAAATGCGTTCGTCCGCGGTCAGCCGCCGTACGATTCCCGTGGTGCGAGCGGGTAGCATCGACGTCCGCTTTGACGCGGTACGGCAATGGCAGATAGATATAGTCTATATATAAACCTGTAGAGTTGCAACTGCCAGCGCCGTAGGGTTCGGCGTCATGAAAGACAGAGCCCTGGCTGCAGGTGTCGGCGCTGCTATGCGCAGCCGACGGCAATCGCTCGCGGTAAGCCAGGAAGCCTTCGCGGACAAGATTGGTATGCATCGCACCTACTACAGCGCACTGGAACGGGGCGAGATCAACTTGACTTTGAAAACGCTTCGTCGCGTGAGTGCAGGACTCGGTATCCAGGTGTGGGAACTTCTAAAGGATGCCGAGGTATAGCAGGCCCGTGAGCTCGGGAGTGGCTGCGGCGGAATCCAGGATTCGAGAAATGCGCTTGCGCACTTGGCGCAAAGGGCGCACGCATCATTTCGCTCAGTGTGGAAGTTGCCAGAGCTACGTGCTTCTCGACCGTGCGCGGCTTAATTGCAAATGCGGCCGCGACCTCCTCGTAGCTGTAGCCGCTGCGTTGCGCGATGAAGATCTGGCATGTGCGCGGGCTCAAGGCGCTTACCAGGTTTACCACGCTGTCGAGCTGCTGTTCGGCGTCGAGCGTCCGCTCTGGACCTGGTGTGGGATCGATCAAGATCCCCTCCCTGTCCAGTTTTTCGATGCTCTCGAAGATGAGGGCTCTCGACAGTTCGCGATGGTAGTAGGTGATGGAGAGATTGATCACGATGAGCCGGAGCAGGGAATTCGCATCCCTCACCCTTGCGGAACGCTGATACGCGAACAGGCGCAGGTGCGCCTCCTGCACCAACTCCTTGGCGTCTTCGAGCGGGCAGCCTCGCGCCAGACAGAGCTCAACGAGACTCGCATGCCGTGCCAAATCTCGCCTCAACGACCCGCAGTGCGAAGGCTGCTGCGCCGGGAGACCTCGTGCGGACGGGATCTCGTCCTCCACGTCTGCTCCGAGCGCACCCGCAGCCCTCCCGAGGAGCCCTCGCAATATCGCTTCGCGGACGTTCCGGACTTTCTCGGTCTCGAATCGGTGATTTTCGCCGGATCCCTGAAGGCCCGGAATGCGCACCCGCTCGGGCGCTGCAGAACGATCCAGCACAGACGCGCGGTCCCGTGGATTGGTGGTCATCGGAAGCCGATCTACCCTGTACCCGGAGACTTCGGTCGCCGATCAATCTCGCTGTAGATGCGCCTCAATGCATCGGCGGCGTCACGGATCGCCACGACCTCGTCGCCCGTCCCAAAGATCTCTTTTGCCGAGAGGGAGTTCTGCGCCACGTTCAGGAGCGAGAGCGCGTCGGAAAATCGGCCGACAACATCGGCCCCCTCTGGGGCATCCCGAGCGTCTCTGGCGCGCCGTCGGGATCGCCTCACTCGACCGGATCTCGCCCTTCGATCCGCCATCTCGGCGCTCCTCGAGCGCATTGCCGTCAGATCTCAGAATTCCTGCAATGCCTTCGAATAGACACTATACTGTATAGACACGATAATGGTCAACGGCGACGCTTCCGCACATGGCCCGGAAGACGCTCGTCCGCTGTCTTGGAGAGGAAGTGCGCGACCGCCGCAAGGCGCTCGGCTTCAGCCAGATCGCGCTTGCTCATGAAGCCGAGATACACCCCAACGTCGTCGGCCGCCTCGAGCGCGGGGAGTACAACCCCACCATCGCGCTCCTGGAGCTATTGGTCAAGCCGTTGCGCGTGGCTCTCTCGGAGCTGATTGCTGCCGCCGAGAAGCGGTGCGGCTCATAATTCGCTCGGACCCGAGTATCTGCGTCCTCGAGGTGAGAGCCTTCCTCAAGGCGGTACGGTGGATTTCACCCACTTCGCAGCCGCTTCGAACTCATCGCTTGTCAGCTTGAGCGCGCACAGGGCTAACGTCGGCGCCGCATCGGCGCGGGCTATGTTATCTGGTTGGCCGTCCCTCAGAGCAGACTGTGCAGTCTGAAGCACCGTCATGACACCGCTCAGACGCTGGGGGGTATTGGCGGTGTCGGGAAGCGCGCGCACTGCGAAGCGCAGGTACGTATCGAGGTCGGGCTTCTGCATAGCCGACTCCAAGAAAAGCTTGGTTCGCACATTCTGGACCGGCGCGGGCTGCGGTGCTAGTAGTGCAGTCGAGAATAAAAAAAGCTCAGGAGAAGATTGAAGAGGGCGGGATTGCCGAGAGCCTTCAGCGTACCACGTCGTGCTCGCAGTCAAGCGCAGCCCAACGGGCTTTCGCGGCATAAACGGCTGCCTCCCCGCGAAGCGCGGGTCCCCTCCATTTATTCCACGATCCCGTCGTCCTTCGCTTGACTGCTGCGCGCGCCGTGGAGCGACGCCGGCGGGCAATCCCGCCCAGGATCGCAGGACGACCACCATGACCACGCTCTACATTCACGACGGTTTGGCGTATCGCGAGGCAGAATCCCATCACGTCATCCGGGAGGCGCAGGTTCTGATCTCGCGCAGGTTCCGGGCCGGCGCCCCCGTCTTATCGAGGCCCAAGGAGGTTCATGAATTTCTGAGGCTGCGCCTGGGGAGCCTCGATCACGAGATATTCTGCTGCTTCTATCTCGATAGTCGTCGCCGGCTCATCGCCTTCGAGGAACTCTTCCGCGGAACTGTCGACTGCGCCCAGGTCCATCCACGAGATGTACTGCGCCAAGCCCTCCACCATAACGCCACGGCGATGATTTTTGCTCATAACCACCCATCCGGCGCCCTCGAGCCGAGCCCCGCGGATGATTTCATTACGCGGCGCCTTAGGGACTTGCTCTCCCTCATGGACGTGCTCGTACTCGATCACATCATCGTGGGCGATGGCGGCTGCTACTCGATGGCCGAGCATGGAAGGATTTGAGTTCTCGCAGCTGCTGCCTCGCATCGGTGCGCTGGCGCGTTGTGGCCAGCGTACCGATGCGAGTCCCCGCTGCAGCTGGCGCGGTGCGTCTTGTGGGACGGCTTGCCCCGCACGCGTGAGATTCGCATGGCGTTCTCGCCGTCCAGACCCTCGCGCAGAAGCCGCTCGGCGAGTCGCGCTGTCGCGCGAGTCTGGACCGCTGCGCTGCGCCATGCGCTGCGGCACGTGCGGGCAATCCGCCCGCGTTCGAGTGGGGAGTGCATCATGAGCGGAAGACGCAAGCTGACCGAGAAGCAGATCGCGGCGATTCTCGAGTGGTATCGCAATCGCAAGACGCGCGCCGGGCTCGGCGCGGAGCTTGGGGTCGCGAAGCGCTTGATCGGCTCAAAGATCCGAAGACGCGGCCATTACAAGGCGCCGTCCCCTGAGAACTGGCTGCAGAATCTCCGTGAGCGGCGCGCCGTGATGGAGCGCCTGAAGGAACGCGCGCTCCTGTGAACCGCCGGATGCGGACCCGCATGTCCGGTGGTGTGGCAGGGGCGCGCGGGTGACCGCGCCCCCTATGCCGATCCGCTTCGCGGTCGTGCGAACCCAAGACGATATACAGAGATCGAAACCGGAGAAGACCTGCAGCGTGGTCACGATCCTTGATGGATCTCGAAGGCTATCCATCATCCAGCGTGACCAGAAAGCCGCATCCCGCCATCACATAGAGTGGCCGTTCTCACCATAAAGGACGGAAATTGCCTGGTCATTATTGGACGTCAGATGCTGGTCAACCTTCGACGCCCATTGACAACTTCGGAGTTCTTCCGAAGATCGACTGACATGTCCTCAGAAACGTAGACCATCCTCCGGTCGAACGGCCCGCTCCTCAAATCGGGCAGCACCTTATTGGCGAACACCGTGGCGTGCGGCGCGGCCGCAACCAGTCATTGGCCGCCTTTGGCCAGCATCTCCTGCAGTTCATCCGGGTCGCCCGGCTTCACCAGGTGCTTGTCAAAGCCCGCTGCCAGGGCTTTTTCTCGATCCGCCGCCTGCCCGTAGCCCGTCATCGCCACGAGGTAAATCTCCGGGTGCTGCGAGAGGGCGCGCAGACGACGTGCCACCTCGTATCCGTCCATGCCGGGCAAGCCGATATCCACCAGCGCCCGTTGCGGTTTAAAACGCTCGGCGATCTCCAGGGCGGCGGGCCCATTGCCTGCCACCATCACCTCGTGCCCCCACGAGCGGACGAGAAGCGCAATCGAGTCACCTACATCCGTGTTGTCCTCCACGATCATTACGCGGCACGACTTGTCTTCCGTGGGCCGCTCTTGAGGCTGTATCACTGCATGCGTCGCCTGCTTTCGCGACACTACTGGCAACCGCACGATGAATTCGGAACCCTGACCCAGGCCAGCACTTCTCGCTTCGACATGCCCCTGATGCATTTCGAGCACGCGCCGTGCCAGAGTCAGTCCAATTCCCAGCCCGCCCGCGGAGCGGTCGAGCGAGCGGTCAACCTGGGTGAAGAGATCAAAAATATTCTCGAGGTGCTCAGAGGCGATACCAATGCCGTTGTCTTGCACGCTTATGAGCGCTTCGCCTTGCTCCTCTGTGAGCGTGAGAGCAATGCGACCACCCGGCTCGGTGTACTTGGCGGCATTCTCGAGCAAATTGGAGACCACCTGTTCCAGCCGAACCGCATCGCCGTGCACCCAGATACTCGTCTCGGGCACAGTCATCGACAGCTCCTGCTGACGCTCTTCGATGCGCGGCCGGCTGGCTTCAGCCGCATGCTTGATGACATCGGACAGGTCGATCATCGTCGGCCTGAGTTCAATATGGCCTTGATTGATGCGGGCTGTGTCCAGCAGCTCATCCACGAGGCGCTTCAGACGGGTGATCTGCCGCTCAATGAGCTCATACAGATGCGTTGGATCCTGCGTCCGCTGGCCTCGGCGCAGCAGCACCATGGCGTGCGTAATCGGCGTCAAGGGGTTTCTGAGCTCATGCGCGAGCATCGCTAGAAACTCATCTTTGCGTTGGTGGGCCTCGCGCAGTTGAGCGGCTGTCGCGCGGCGTTCCGTGATGTCCTCGATCGCGAGCAGAATCAGCTCGGCACGCTCCTGGTCCCCCGCAATCCTCCTGGCATTGATCCGCAGGGTGCGCGGCGCGCCGCCAGGAACCAGGGCGTAGCTCAGATCGTAGTCAGTCACAGCGATATTCTCGGTGACGACCTCAGCGATTTTCTGCGTCAATCCTGGCGCATTCCATTGGGCCTGGCCGACCTCTCCCAACAGGCGGCCTTCGAGGTCTTCGCGTCGGGTATGGAAGTCGGAATAAAACGCGCCGTTGGCACGTAAGATGCGCAAATTGCCATCCAGCACGAGTAAGGGGTCGCGCACCGTCTCCACGATGGCGTCGGCGTAGGCCCGCGCCCGTTCCGATACCGCTCGTGATTTGACGACGTCGTCGTTGAGCACAGAGAGTTCGCGATTGCGTTCACGCAGCTCGTCATTGGTCGTGGTGAGCTCTTCGTTGGACGATTGCAGCTCTTCTTTGGCGGTCTCCAGCTCCTCGTTGGTGCTTTGAAATTCCTCGTTGGCCGAGAGCACCTCTTCGCTGGCGGATTTCAACTCTTCCTTGACCGACTCATGCTCCTCGGCCATTGCCTGCATGTACTGCCGCGTGGCGACGAGTTCGCGCTCGAGTTGAGCCAGCCGTCGGTCCTTCTCCGATTCAGGCAGCGTGGCAAGCGGCGAGACCAGGGCGCGCCTACCACCGGGACGGCGCGAGGCGTCCTCCAAGACGATCAAATAGTTTGGCTTAAACGCGGGCGTCTTGAGCGGGATGACCTGCAGGGTGATGTCGGTCATGTCATCCACACGCAGCCCCTCGCGCCGCACTCGCGAGCCACTTTCGCGGACCTCGGCGATCGCGGGAGATATCTCGATGAGCAGCTCCGGGCGTGCGACTCGGGTCAAGTTCACGCTCGGAGCACCGCTCGCAAATTCGAGGTAAGGCCCGGTTTCGCCCCGAATCTGCAGGATATTGAGTCCCTCATCGATCAGTAGACTTGCCGGGGCGTACTCGGAGAGAAGTAATCTGTCCGCCGCGTGTAGCGGGGACTCTGCCCCCATTGCCCTTGCATCGATCTCGGGAGCGAGGTTCTCGGCGGACTCCTCGGCGAAACGTTCCCGCTTATTGACGTCCAATGTGCTCGTGGGAGCAGGCTTGCGTGTGTAGATGCGATTGGACTTGTCGATCAGTTCGAACAGATCGGAGGCCGCACCCACACTTTCCGAGGGACCGAGGAGCAAAAATCCCGGTGGCCGAAGTGCGTAATGGAATGTTTGCATGACGCGCCGCTGGATAACGGCGTCCAGATATATGAGCAGATTGCGCGAGCTCACCAGATCCAGCTTGGAGAATGGCGGATCATAGGTCACATCTTGCCGCGAGAAGACGCACAGGTCGCGCAGCCGTCGAGCGATGCGGTAATACGAGTCCCCTTCCTGGGTGAAGAAGCGCTCCAGACGCTCGGGCGACACTTCCGCGGTGATCGTGTTGACATAACGCCCCGCGCGGGCTTTCTCGATCGCGCTGTCGCTTAAATCGCTGCCGAAGATCTGGATACGAACTGCGCCGAGCTGGTCACCCAAATACTCCGCCAAAATAATCGCGATGGAGTACACCTCCTCGCCCGTGGCGCAGCCGGGAACCCAGATGCGCAGCGGCTCCTTTGGGGAACGCCCCTCCAGGAGACGCGGAAAAATCTGCGACCCCAACGCCTCAAAGGTGGCTGGATCGCGAAAGAAATGCGTCACCCGGATCAGAAAATCCTGAAACAGCGCTGCCACTTCGGCCGGCTCCGCCTCGAGCAGACGCAGATAGTCGGCAAGCCCGGCGGTCTTGCGAACCGCCATGCGCCGAGCCAGGCGTCGACGAATCGTGCTGCGCTTATAGTGCGAAAAATCCACGCCTTGGGCGGCACGTAAGCGATGAAACACGCGCATCAGCTGCTCTTCGTCCGAAAGTCCCAGAGTGTCCCGCGTCGGATGCGAACCGATCGCCTCCCGCAGATACGCATGCGAGCCCAGCCGGACGAGCTCGTGCGCGATCTCCCTGGGAGGCAATACAAAATCAATGCAGCCGGTGTCGATCGCATGGCTTGGCATGCTCGGAAAGCGCGCTGAATCGGGTTCCTGAGCAAAGGTGAGGCCGCCGTGCTGCTTGATTGATCGCACGCCGAGCGAGCCGTCCGCATCGCCGCCAGAAAGCACGATCCCGATCGCGGACTCTTTGTATGCCTCGGCTAGGGAGGTAAATAGAATGTCCGCGGGATGATGTAGGTGATCGCGGTCACGAGGTCGCACCTGCAACGCTTCGCCCTGGACCGTGAGGGTCGTATTGGGCGGAATGACATAGACGTGACCGGCGCGCAGCTGCACACCATCGGAAGCGCTCTGCACGGCCATGCTCGTCCTTCTGGCCAGGAGATCGGGCAGCAGACTCTCGTGGTCTGCGGATAAATGCGCGACCACGATGAAGGCCATATCGCTCTGGGCAGGCAGCGCCTCCAGAAGCTCGGAGAGGGCTTCGAGTCCGCCGGCCGAAGAGGCAATGGCGACGATGGGGAAAGTCATGGAAGCTCGCTGGGGTGGGTGTAAATTTTTCGATTTCGCGTCCCGACCGCCAGAGCGATTTTACTGCATCTTTTGGCAATGCAGAGCGCTTTTAGGGTAATTCTGATCTACCGGTAGAGTCCACGGTTTGGGTTCATTCATGCGGGTTCCTCGATGAAACAGCCACCGCCATGAAGATCCGCGTATCGGGCGGCAGCTTCAGCATCGAAGCGTCGAGAGTTCGCGCACCACCGCCGGCAAAGCGCCGGCCGCGATCTCGAGTGACAAGGCCATGCGGTTGCCTAGCGACAAGCGCAGCGACACGATAGTCGAAGCGCTCGCCGTCTCGCATAACGCTGATACGGGCGGCTGCGCGGCAGGGGCAACCACCACCTGCACCATGCGAGGCACTCTCGCCGCCGCACTCGCCTGCAGCTTGCCCTTCCAGAGGGTGAAGTACTTCGGCTCCAGGCCCTGCGCTCGGCAGTAGGCAGCCTGGCTCTGCCCTGATTTACGCTGGGCCGCCAGGTGCCCGGCCCACCGGGCTCGAATGTCCTCTCGGCGTCTCGAAGGTGAAAGTCGGTTCCGCGTCATCGCAGCACTCCTGCGTCAGTACGTGCCGCAGAGTGTCGCCAGCGGCAGCCTCACCCGCTAGACGCAGATTTGCCGACGGATCCGGATACTGCAATGGCAGCGTGATCGCAAGACATTGGGTCAGGTCGCCCGAGAAAACGGGGTGTCGTGTGGGACGATCTATACGGTGATTCGCAACGGCGGGCACTACCAGAGGTCCGTGCCCCTCAGTGATGCCGAGCTTCGCCGGGTTCGCGGATGGCGGCGCAACCGCAAAACCCTAGATCAGCTTGCGCGGGAGTACGGAGTCTCGTCATCGACCATCCGAAAGGTGATCCGCACTGGAGGGCGATACGAGAGATCCCCACCGGCGGGTCCATTGATGAACTGTCCGGAGAGCAAGAGGCGCGCCGGGCGTGGAGGGTGACGCTCGAGAATCCGACTCAAATCGCGACACGGGTGAGCTTGCAGTTTCGTTTGCGGGCTCGCCCCTTTTCGCTGTCACGAGTGTCTTCGGCCAGGGAAGAGAGCGAAGAGGGCGGGTTGCTTGTGTGATCAATCCTATCACGCCGTGCTCGCAGTCAATCGGTGGCCGACGGGCTTTCGCGGCATAAAC
>JABBNZ010000111.1 GCA_019352035.1 Pseudomonadota bacterium
TGTCGAGCTTCATGTTGGGGATGCCGTACATCAGCAGGCCCCCGGGCCGGTCGTTGCGCTCGAGCACGGTCACCCCGTGGCCCGCGCGATTCAGCTGCGCGGCCGCCGCGAGGCCCGCCGGACCGGAGCCGATCACCGCCACGCGCTTGCCGGTGCGCGCCGCGGGCGGCTCGGGCACGATCCAGCCCTGCTCCCAGCCCTTGTCGACGATGGCGTTCTCGAGATGCTTGATGGTCACCGGAGGCGCGCTGATGCCGAGCACGCACGAGCCCTCGCAGGGCGCCGGGCACACCTTCCCGGTGAATTCCGGGAAGTTGTTGGTCTTGTGCAGCCGCTCCAGCGCCTCGCGCCAGAGCCCGCGGTAGACGAGGTCATTCCACTCCGGGATGAGGTTGTGCACCGGGCAGCCCGAGGCCATGCCGGAGATCAGCTGCCCCGTGTGGCAGAACGGCACGCCGCAGTCCATGCAGCGGGCGGCCTGGTGAGCCAGGCGCTTCTCGTCCATGTGATGGTGGAACTCCTTCCAGTCGCGCACGCGCTCGATGGGCGTGCGGTCCAGGGGGAGCTCGCGCAGATACTCGATGAAACCAGTCGGCTTGCCCATCCGGCACAATCTCTCGCTTAATTTCCGCCGACGCGCGCGAGGTCGCGCGCGTTCTCTTCGAAGGCCACCATGATGGCCTCATCGCCGGTCAGGCCCTGCGCGTGCGCTCGCTTGAGCGAGGCGATGGCGCGCTTGAAGTCCTTGGGCACCACGGCGACGAACTTGGGCAGCAGCCGCTCCCAGCTCGCGAGCACGTAGCGCGCTCGCTCGCTTCCCGTGAGGTCGCGGTGGCGCTCGATCATGCCGCGCACGCGCGCGATCTCCTCGGGGTCCTCCAGGCGCTCGACGCCGACCATCTGGGTGTTGACCCGGCCCGCGAAGTCGCCCGCCTCATCGAGCACGTAGGCGAATCCGCCCGACATGCCGGCGCCGAAGTTGCGCCCGGCCGGCCCGAGCACCACCACGCGGCCGCCCGTCATGTACTCGCAGCCGTGATCGCCGACCGCTTCCACGACCGCATCGGCGCCGCTGTTGCGAACCGCGAAGCGCTCGCCCGCCATGCCGCGGATGTAGGCCTCGCCGCTCGTGGCGCCGTAGAGGCCCACGTTGCCGATGATGATGTTCTCCTCCGGGGCGAACGGGGAGCCGGCCGGCGGGTAGACGATGATGCGGCCGCCGGAGAGCCCCTTGCCGAGATGATCGTTGGCATCGCCTTCCAGCACGAAGGTCATGCCGCGCGGCATGAACGCTGCGAAGCTCTGCCCGGCCGATCCTTTGAACCCGATCCGGATGGTGTCGTCCGGGAGGCCCTCCGCCCCGTACTTGCGCGTGATCTCGCTGCCGGTGATGGTGCCCACGACGCGGTTGACGTTGCGGATCGGCAGCTCGGCCCGGACCGGCTCGCCGCGCTCGATGGCCGGGCGGCAGATCTCGAGCAGGGCCGTCACGTCCAGGGATTTATCCAGGCCGTGATCCTGCTCGATCTGGCGGAAGCGGCCGACCTCGGGGCCGACGTCCGGCTGGTAGAGGATGTTGCTGAAGTCGAAGCCCTTGGCCTTCCAGTGCTCCACGGCCTTCCTGGGTTGCAGGCGGTCGACGCGGCCGACCATCTCCTCCACGGTACGGAAGCCGAGCTGCGCCATGATCTCGCGCAGGTCCTCGGCGATGAAGCGCATGAAGTTGACGACGTGCTCGGGCTTGCCGGCGAACCTCTCCCGCAGCCGCGGGTCCTGGGTGGCGATGCCCGCCGGGCAGGTGTTCAGATGACAGACCCGCATCATGATGCAGCCAACGGCGACCAGCGGAGCCGTCGCGAAGCCGAACTCCTCCGCGCCGAGGAGGGCGGCGATGACGACGTCGCGGCCGGTCTTCAGCTGACCGTCCGCCTCCACTGCGATGCGGCTGCGCAGGTTGTTGAGAACGAGCGTCTGATGCGTTTCCGCGATCCCGAGCTCCCACGGCAGGCCCGCGTGCTGGATCGAGGTCTGCGGCGAGGCTCCGGTTCCCCCGTCATATCCGCTGATCAGCACGACATCCGCATGCGCTTTCGCGACGCCTGCCGCGATCGTGCCGACGCCGACCTCCGATACCAGCTTGACGCTGATGCGCGCCTCGCGGTTGGCATTCTTCAGGTCGTGGATCAGCTCGGCCAGGTCCTCGATGGAGTAGATGTCATGGTGCGGGGGAGGGGAGATGAGGCCGACTCCCGCCGTCGTGTGCCGGGTCTTGGCGATCCACGGATACACCTTGGTGCCGGGCAGCTGGCCGCCCTCGCCGGGCTTGGCGCCTTGCGCCATCTTGATCTGCAGCTCGCGCGCGTTGACCAGGTACTGGCTGGTCACGCCGAAGCGGCCCGAGGCCACCTGCTTGATGGCGCTGTTCGCCGAGTCGCCGTTCGGCAGCGGACGGTAGCGGCCCGGATCCTCGCCGCCCTCGCCCGTGTTGCTCTTGCCGCCGATGCGGTTCATGGCGATCGCGAGCGTCTCGTGCGCCTCCTGGCTGATCGAGCCGTAGGACATGGCGCCCGTCTTGAAGCGCTTGAGGATGCTCTCGACCGGTTCCACCTCTTCCAGAGGCACCGGCTCCGAGGGAGCGAACTCCAGCAGGCCCCGCAGCGTCGCGAGCCGCTTCGACTGGTCGTCGATCAGCTGCGCATAGGACTTGTAGGTGGCGTAACTGCCGGTGCGCACCGCCTTCTGCAGGCGATGGATCGACTCCGGGTTGAACAGATGATGCTCGCCGTCGGCCCGCCACTGGTAGATGCCGCCCGTCTCGAGCACGTGACCGTTGATCGCGCGCGCGGGGAATGCCTGGCGATGACGCATCAGCACCTCCTGCGCGATGGTCTCCATGCCGATGCCGCCGATGCGCGAGGCCGTCCGGGTGAAGTACTGGTCGATGACGTCCGAAGCCAAGCCCACCGCCTCGAACACCTGGGCGCCGTGATAGCTCTGGATGGCGGAGATGCCCATCTTGGACATCACCTTGATGACGCCCTTGGTCGCGGCCTTGACGAAGTTCTTGCACGCGAGCCGGGAGTCGACGTTCGTCACCAGTCCCTCGTGGATCATGCCCTCCAGCGTCTCGAACGCGAGATAGGGGTTGATCACCGAGCAGCCGAAGCCGATGAGCAGCGCGAAGTGATGCACCTCGCGCGCCTCGCCGGTTTCGAGGGCGAGGCTGACACGCGTGCGCAGTCCCTCGCGGATGAGGTAGTGATGCAGCGCGCTCACCGCGAGCAGGGCCGGCACCGCCGCGAACTCGCGGCTGATGCCGCGGTCGCTCAGGATGAGGATGTTGACTTCCTCGTCCTCGATCAGGCGCCGCGCGGCCAGGCAGAGCTCCTCCACCGACTTCGTGAGTCCCTTCTCCCCGCGGGTCGCGCGGAAGAGGATCGAGAGGGTGCCGACCTTCAGCCCCGGGAGCGCGAGCCGCCGCACCTTGGCGAACTCCTCGTTGGTGAGGATCGGGCCGTTCAACTCGAGCCGCCGGCAGTCCGCGGGCTGCGGCCGCAGGAGGTTGCCCTCCGAGCCCAGCCAGACCTCGGAGGCGGTGATGAGCTCCTCGCGGATGCAGTCGATCGGGGGGTTGGTGACCTGCGCGAACAGTTGCTTGAAGTAGTCGTAGAGCAGCCGCGGCTTCACCGACAGCGCCGCGAGCGGCGTGTCGTTGCCCATGGAGCCCACCGCCTCGACGCCGTTCTTGCCCATCGGCGCGAGCAGGGTGCGCTCGTCCTCGAAGGTGAATCCGAAGGCGATCTGGCGCGCGCGCAGCGTCTGCGGATCCGCCGGCGGCACCTCGGCCGCGGGCGGCAGGTCCTTGAGGTGCACCAGGTGCTCATCCAGCCACACCCGATAGGGGTGCTCGGTCGCGACCGTGCGCTTGATCTCCTCATCGCCGATGATGCGGCCCTGCTCGGTGTCCACCAGGAACATGCGCCCGGGCTGCAGCCGCCCCTTGCGGACCACGTCCTCGGGCGGCACCTCGAGCACCCCGGCCTCCGAAGCCATGATGACGAGGTCGTCCCTGGTGACGTAGTAGCGCGAGGGCCGCAGGCCGTTCCTGTCGAGCACCGCCCCGACCATCCGGCCGTCGGTGAAGGCGATCGAAGCCGGCCCGTCCCAGGGCTCCATCAGGCTGGAGTGATACTGGTAGAACGCCCTCAGATCCGGGTCCATGGTGTCGTGGTTGGACCACGGCTCCGGGATCAGCATCATCATGGCGTGCGGCAGCGAGCGGCCCGCCAGCACCAGAAGCTCGAGCGTGTTGTCGAGCATCGCCGAGTCGCTGCCGTTCGGGTTGACGACCGGCAGGATCTTCGGGGTGTCCTCCCCGAACAGCTCCGAGGCGAAGAGCGCCTCGCGCGCCTGCATCCAGTTGTAGTTGCCCCGCAGGGTATTGATCTCGCCGTTGTGGGCGAGATAGCGGTACGGGTGCGCCCGGTCCCAGCTCGGGAACGTGTTGGTGCTGAAGCGGGAATGCACCACGGCGAGCGCCGTCTCCATGGCCGGATGCTCGAGATCGGTGAAGTACTTCGTCAGCTGCTCGGTGAGGAGCATCCCCTTGTAGACGAAGGTCTTGTGCGAGAGGCTGCAGAGGTACCAGTACTCCGCGCCGTCGATGGTCGAGGCGCGAAGCTCGCTGTAGGCGCGCTTCCTGATGATGTAGAGCTTGCGCTCGAACTGCGCCTCATCGCGTACGCCGGGGCCGCGGCCGATGAAGACCTGGCGGATGAAGGGCTCGCCGGCGCGCGCGGTCTCCCCGAGGGAGCTGTTGTTCACCGGCACGGTGCGCCAGCCGAGGAGGGTCTGCCCTTCGGACTGGATGATGTGCTCGAAGAGCTCGACCAGTCGCCGCCGCCGCGTGGGATTGCGCGGCAGGAAGACCAGCCCGCTCGCGTACTCCCCGGGTCCCGGGAGCGAGAAGAGGCGGTCCTTCCGGGTGATGTGCTGGAAGAAGGCATGCGGCATCTGGATGAGCACGCCCGCGCCGTCGCCCGTATTGGCCTCGCAGCCGCAGGCGCCCCGATGGTCGAGGTTGCGCAGGACCTCGATCGCCTGCTCGAGGATGCGATGGGACTTGCGGCCCTTGATGTCGACGACGAAGCCCACGCCGCAGGCCTCGTGCTCGAACCACGGGTCGTAGAGCCCCTGCTTCCCGGGGGCAAGGTGTGGGGGACGGCGCCCCGCTCCCGGAGGGACCCGGGAGGTGCGCGCCGCGGCACTCCGGCGCTGATATCGCATGTTAATCAAGCCTCATACAGCAAAAAGGAGCGTGCGGGCGAGGCAACGCCAATGGCCTCGGAGTCGAAGGGCCGCGCCCAACGGCATCAGGATCTAAGAGCCGTGCCTCTGGCCATCCTGGCGGCAGGGCCCGCGGCCATCGTGACCGGCCGCTCGCCTCCCGAGTCGGCTCGCCCGTAAACTTACCTAAAGACTGGATGAGGCGGATCGGGGCGCTGACCCGGATGCTCCTGAAGAGTCCTGGCCGCGCGTGCCCGTCTGAGCCGCCGGATATGAGCCCGATAATATCCGTCCTTGGCACCGGGTCAATGGCGACGCGGTCTTTTTCGGGACATTTAATGAAAATTGCAACCTTCAATGTCAATGGCATCGGCAGCCGGCTTCCCGCTCTCCTCGAATGGCTCGAGCGGGAGTCGCCCGACATCGCCTGCCTGCAGGAGCTCAAGGCGCCCGATGCCGCCTTTCCCGCCGCCGCCATCCAGCTCGCGGGCTACCAGGCGGTCTGGCACGGCCAGCGCTCGTTCAACGGCGTCGCCATCCTCGCCCGGGACGCCGCGCCGGTCGAGATCCGCCGGGGGCTTCCCGGCGATCCCGACGATACGCACAGCCGCTACATCGAGGCGCAGGTCGGCGGCCTCGTGGTCGGGTGCCTGTACCTGCCGAACGGCAATCCGCAGCCCGGGCCCAAGTTCGAGTACAAACTGGCGTGGATGGAGCGGCTCATCCGCCACGCCCAGACGCTTCTCGCCCTCGGTAAACCGGTGGTCCTGGCTGGCGACTACAACGTCGTACCGACCGACTCCGACATCTACGACCCGACCTACTGGCGCAAGGACGCGCTCTTGCAGCCTGAGAGCCGTGCGGCCTATCGGCGTCTGCTCGATCAAGGCTGGACGGACGCGTTGCGGGCTTGCCATGCCGAAGAGCGCATCTATACCTTCTGGGATTACTTCCGCGATCACTGGAAGCGCAACGCTGGGCTGCGCATCGATCATCTGCTGCTCAGCCCCGAGCTCGCGTCCCGGCTCGAGGACGCCAATGTGGACAGCTGGGTGCGCGGCGGCCAGAAACCGAGCGACCATGCGCCGACATGGGCGCGGCTGAGGGTCGAATGATGCATGTCGTTGTTCTCGGTCATCCGTGCGGCTAGGCTGAGAGCCACCTGGCAGGAGTCAACCGATGCGAGCCGACCCGGTCCGCCCTTCCCGAAAGAGACTGTCCGCGGGATCCCGCAGCCTCGCGAGAGCCGCCGCTCCCGCCTCACGGAAGGCGGCGCGCGACACGCTCGAGTTGCGGATCCTGCAGAGCTTCCGCACGGTCCTTGGCTCGGCTCGCGACTACGACGCCGAGGTCAGGGCCCGCACCGGCATCTCCGGCTCGCAGCTGTGGGCGCTGTCGGAGATCTCGCGCGAGCCGGGCATGAGCGTCAACGCAATCGCGGAGCGTCTGGCGCTGCATCAGACCACGGCCAGCAATCTCGTCAACGTGCTCAGCGAGCGGCGGCTCGTGCGCCGTGCGCGCGACGGGAGCGATCAGCGCATCGTGCGCCTGCATGCGACCGCTGACGGCATGCGCCTGCTGCTGCGCGCGCCGCGGCCGTACACGGGCCTTCTGGTCGAGGCGCTGCGCAAGCTCGGGCCGCTCGAGCTCACGCGCCTCTCCCGCAGTTTCGCCGCGCTTCTCGGGGCCATGCGCCCGGGCGCCCTCGGCGCCGCCGGTGAGACGCTGCTCGGGGAGTAGCGCCGCACGAGTGCCGCGCAATTGCATTGCGGGGAATGTATCTTGGCCGTTGGCTGACACCGCGCCGGGTGGAATTTTTTACATTTCCCCAAATATTTCATAGAGTAGGGCGGTGCCTGCCCCTCACACCGACAATCCGGCCCTGTCAGCGATCGCCCTGTTTCTGGACGTCGACGGCACGCTGATTGACATCGCGGCGACGCCCGAGGCCGTGTCGGTTCCCGCCGAGCTGCGGGAGCAGATGCACGGCCTCGCGCTCGCGAGCGGCGGGGCCGTTGCGCTCGTCAGTGGCCGCGCGATCGCGAATCTCGATGCGTTGTTCGCTCCGCTCACGCTGCCGGCGGCGGGTCTGCACGGCTTCGAGCAGCGCGGGGCTTCAGGCGTATGCCGCCGGCGCGACGCTCCCTCCACCGCCGCGCTCGAGGTTGCGCGCGGCGCGATGTTGCAAATCGCGCGGCAGCACCCCGGGCTGCTCGTCGAGGACAAGCAGTTCGCCCTGGCGCTGCATTACCGCGGCGTGCCGCAGCTCGAGGACACGGTCCTCGCTGCAATGCGGGAAGTGGCCGCGCGCGTCGGTGACGAGTTCGATCTGCAGCGCGGCAAGATGGTCGTGGAGCTGCGGCCCGCACGAGCGACCAAGGCGCAGGCCGTGGCCGCGTACCTGGAGGAGGCGCCGTTTGCGGGACGAATGCCGGTGTTCCTCGGCGACGATCTGACGGACGAGCCGGCGTTCGAGCTCGTCAACCGCCGCGGGGGCCTGTCGGTTCTCGTGGGCGCCCCGCGGGCTTCCGCGGCGCGCGCCCGCCTCGCCGATGTCGCCGCCGTGCGCGCCTGGCTGGCCGAGCTGCAGGCGCAGCCGGTGGCCGCACTGGGGCGGCTGACGGCTGAGGCACTGGAAGGGTCGGGCCGCGGTGATCCGTCACGCGGCCGGCCGCCGGACTTGGGCTTGCGGAGTCAGGTTCGATGACCCGCCTCATCAACGTCTCCAACCGCGTGCCCCTCGGGAAGACCGCTGCGCCCGGACCTGCGCTCGCGGACTCAGGTTCGATGACCCGCCTCATCAATGTCTCCAACCGCGTGCCCCTCGGGAAGACCGCTGCGCCCGGCGGCCTCGCCGTCGGCGTGCTCGCTGCGATGCGCCACCGTGGGGGCATCTGGTTCGGTTGGAACGGCGAAACCTGCACCCAGGAGCCCGGGGAGCCAGAGATCACCATCCGTGACTCCCTCACCTACGCCACCATCCCGCTGCAGCAGGGGCTCTACGAGCGCTACTACAGCGGCTTCGCCAACGGCACCCTGTGGCCTCTCTTTCATTATTTTCTCGCCGGCTTTCGCTACGAGGATCAGGAGTACGCCGCCTACGAGCAGGCGAACGCGCTTTTTGCCGCGCGGCTCTCGCCGCTGCTCGCGCCGGGCGATGTCATCTGGGTCCACGACTATCACCTCATTCCGCTCGGAGAGAAGCTGCGCGCGCTGGGTGTGCGCCAGCCCATCGGCTTCTTCCTGCACGTTCCCTTCCCGCACTTCGAGGTGCTGCGTGCGCTGCCGACGTTCGCGGAGCTCCTGCGCGCGCTGTTGGCCTACGATGTCGTAGGCTTCCAGACGGAGACCGACCGCAAGAGCTTCCTGGACGCCGTTCGCATCCTCTGGGGTGCGCAGGCGGTGTCGGAGGAGGGCGTTGTCAGCACTGGCGGCCGCTCCGTCCGCACCGGCGTCTACCCCATCGGCGTCGACGTGGACGAGATCGCCAAGAGCGCGGTCAAGGCGGCTGGCTCGGGGCCGGTGCAGCGGATGATGCAGAGCCTCGTCGGACGGCGGCTCATCGTCGGTGTCGACCGTCTCGATTACAGCAAGGGGCTGCTCGAGCGCTTCCATGCCTATCGGCAGTTCCTCGAAGGCTATCCGGAGCAGATCGGGCAGGTCACCTTCCTGCAGATCGCGCCGCTCGGCCGGCAGAAGGTCCATGCCTACTCCCAGATCCGCGACTCGCTGGAGCAGAGCTCCGGGCGCACCAACGGCCGTTTCGCCGACGCCGACTGGACGCCGATCCGCTATCTCAATCGCAACTTTCCTCATGCGACACTGATGGGATTCCTGCGCTCCGCGCAGGTGTGTCTGGTGACGGCCCTGCGCGATGGCATGAATCTCGTCGCCAAGGAGTTCATCGCGGCGCAGGATCCTGAAGATCCTGGCGTGCTCGTGCTGTCGAACCGCGCCGGCGCGGCCTGCGAGCTGACGGAGGAGTTGCTCGTCAATCCTTACGACACCAAGGGCATTGCGCGCGCCATCCAGCGCGCGCTCACCATGCCGCTCGCGGAGCGGCGGGCGCGCCATGCGAGCTCGCTGGCCATCCTGCGGCAGAACGACATCCATCGCTGGCACACGCGCTTCGTCGACGATCTGCTGGCGGCCCGCGCACGCTCCTCCTCCCGCCGCAGCGCCGAGTCCACGGAGCTCTCCGCCTTCCGAGGTTAGCTCGATGGGCCGCGGGTACGGGCCCCGCATCTCGAAAAAGTGCGGCAAAGCCTCAAGGGGCGGGGCCGACCGAGCCTCGCATGATGAGCTCGAGGTCCAGGCGCGGGCGCGGGATCGGCTGCGGCCAGCCGCGCCGGTGGGGCCGGTGTTGAATGATGAGGTCGGCGGCGATGCGCGCGATTTCCCGTACCGGCTGGCGTACGGTCGCGAGCTGGGGCCAGATCATGCTCGCGACCGGCGCATCGTCGAAGCCGGCGATCGACAGCTCCCCCGGCAGCTCGATGCCCATCTGCCGCGCGAGGCAGGCCGCGGCGGCCGCCATGTCATCGTTGCTGGCGAAGATCGCCGTCGGCCGTGAGCGCGCGCCCAGAATGCGCCGCGCACATTCCAGGCCGTCCGGGAACTCGAAGTTGCCGGTCTGCACCAGCTCCGGATCGATGCTCAGGGCGCGCGCGTGCATCGCATCGGCGAAGCCGAGATAGCGCTGCTCTGTCGCGCGATGCCCGGGAGGGCCCAGCATGAAGCCGATCCGGCGATGTCCGTGCTCGAGAAGCTGCACCGTCATCTGCCGCGCAGCGGCCCGATCGTCGGTGTCCACCGAGGGCGAGTCCACCGGCTCGCGCACGGGGGCGATGTGCACGGTCGGCACGGCTGCTTCCGCGAGCGCCGCGCGCACGACGGGATGGTCGCTGAGCGGCGGCAGCAGAATGGCTCCCTCGAGGCGCAACTGCCGCACGAGCATGCCGACGTCGCGCGCCATCTCCTTGCTTGCGATGTCGAGCGGCTGCACCATGAGGTGCAGGTCCGACTCGCGGCAACGCTGCACGGCCCCCGTCTGGAACTCGTTCAGATAATCGCCCGGCTTGTCGTAGAAGAGGCCAATGAGAAAGGAGCGGGCGCCGGCCAGACCCCGCGCGTTGAGGTTGGGCTGGTAATCGAGCTGCCGGATGGCATCGAGGATGCGGGCGCGCGTCTCGTCCCTGACGCCCGGCTCACTGTTGATGACACGGGAGACGGTCTTGGGTGACACCTGCGCACGATCCGCCACCATCTGGATGGTCGCGGGTTCGCGCCGCGCGCTCATGTCTTTGCTCACCGGTGTACGATAGAACAAATGTCAGCGCTGTCAACTGGCGCCT
>JABBNZ010000112.1:0-1492 GCA_019352035.1 Pseudomonadota bacterium
CGGCAATCTGCGCCCCCATCACTCCGGCCCCGAGCACTGCCGCCTTGCGTACGATCAACCTGTTGTCCGGCATCACATCTCCTCAACACCCGACTGTCGCGCGCGGGCCCGCTTCACGCTGCTTCGTGTTACCATCAGACTCATCAACTCCGTTCCAACGTCTGGAGACCTTCCATGTCGCTGTTCGATCTCGATTCACGCGTCGCCATCGTCACCGGCTCCTCCAGAGGCATCGGCAGGGCGATCGCCGAGCGCCTGGCCGAGCAGGGAGCGCGAGTGGTGATCTCCTCGCGCTCGCTCGAGGCGTGCCAGCCCGTGGCGGATGCCATCAACGCCGTGCGCGGCCCCGGGCGGGCGATCGCGATCGAGGCCAACATCTCCTCGAAGGAGGGATTGAGCCGTCTCGTGGAGCGCACGCGCGAGGCGTTCGGCCGCATCGACATTCTGGTCTGCAACGCGGCCACCAACGTCCATTTCGGCCCCATGTCGGGACTCGAGGATTCGCAGTTTCGCAAGATCTTCGAGAACAACGTGCTGTCCAACCATTGGCTCATCCAGATGGTTGCGCCGGAAATGATCGCGCGCCGCGACGGCGCCATCATCATCATCTCCTCCGTCGCGGGACTCATGGGATCCTCTCTCATCGGCGCCTATGGCGTGTCGAAGGCCGCCGACTTTCAGCTCGCCCGAAATCTCGCCGCGGAGCTCGGCCCGCACAACGTACGGGTCAACTGCATCGCCCCGGGGCTCGTGCGCACTCAATTCGCCCGCACCCTGTGGGAGAACCCCGGGATCGCCGACGCGGCGCGGACGCATACCCCTTTGCGCCGCCTGGGCGAGCCCGACGATGTGGCCGGGGCCGCGGTCTTTCTGAGCGCGCCGGCCGCGCGCTTCGTGACGGGGCAGATCATCGTGGTCGACGGTGGCGCGACCGTGGCCGGCTCCAGCCTCGGCGAGTAGACATTTCGGGCGCGCACGCCGGCGCCGCGGCCCACTGTCAGAATCCATGCAACCTCGCGACCCGGTCGCGATGGAAAGCCACATCCCCGTAGGTCTCGCTCGCGCTGCGGATCCGCTTGGCGAAGAGCCCGATGTCGAGCTCATCGGTCATGCCGATGCCGCCGTGCATCTGGATCGCCTCGCTCGCCGCCAGGGTCGCCGCCTCGGCGCACTTCGCCTTGGCGGCGCTCACCAGGATCGGCCGGCTCTCCAGGCTCTCCTGCACCGCGGCCGCCGCAGCCCGCGCGAGCGAGGCGGCAAGCTCGATCTCGCAGTAAAGATGCGCCAGCCGGTGCTGCAGCGCCTGGAACTCGCCGATCCTGCGGCCAAATTGCCGCCGGTCGCGGACATGTTGAATCGTGCGGCGCAGACACTCCCGCGCGAGCCCCACGAGCTCAGCGGCGAGCGCCGCGCGCCCGGCGTCAAGCGCCGCATCGAGGAGCGCGGCGCCGTCCGAGCCGCCATCCAGACGGCTCTCGGCGCCGAGCTCCAC
>JABBNZ010000112.1:1526-10625 GCA_019352035.1 Pseudomonadota bacterium
CGACGCTGAGCGCCGAGCTCCACGTCCCGCAGACACACCTCGGCCGCATTGCGGCTGTCGATCATGATCGTGCGCTCGATGTGCACGCCGGAGGCCGCCGCGTCGATGAGGAAGAGCGCGGGCGGCCCCGCGGGGTCCGCGTCCGGCTCGCCGGTGCGGGCGCTCACGATCAGATGATCCGCGACGTGCCCGTCCAGCACGAATATCTTTCGCCCCGACAGGCGATAGCCGCCGCCGCGGCGCACGGCGACAGTCGAGATCTCCCCAGGGGCGTGGCGCGCCCGCTCCTCGATAGCCAAGGCGAGCAGACACGCGCCCTCGGTGACGCTCGGCAGGATGCGGACCCGCTGCTGCGGCGAGCTGCCGCGGACGAGTGCCGTCACGCCCGTCACCGCCGTCGAGAGAAAGGGCAGCGCGGCGAGCGTGCGGCCGCATTCCTCGGCGATGATCGCGGCGGCCGGATGGCCCAGATCCACGCCGCCGTGGGTCTGCGGCACCAGGATCCCGCTCCAGCCGAGCTCGGCGACCTCGCTCCAGAGCCGACGGCTGAATCCGTCGTCATCGCTCCGATCCCGCAGCGCTCGCAACGCCGCCACGGGCGAGCGCGAATCCAGCAGCTTGCGCGCGGAGTCCTGCAGGAGCCGCTGCTCCTCGTTGAGGGAATATTGCATCGGAGGTTGGCTGGCGCCGCTCACGCACCCGGCAACCCGAGCAGATGCTTGGCGATGATGTTGAGTTGGATCTCCGAGGTGCCGCCCTCGATCGAGTTTCCCTTGGACCGCAGCCATGCCCGCGCGGTCTGCGCGCCCCCCGGCACACCGTGCGCCGTGTCACGCCACAGCAGACCGCGCACGCCCGCGATCGACATCGCGAGATCCTCCTTGCGCTTGTTGAGCTCGGTCCCGTAATACTTGAGCACGGAAGACCCGGCACCGAGGCCCTGACCCGCGCCCGCCTCCTCGCGCAGGCGCTCCAAGGTGAGGCGCAACGCCAGGGAATCGACCTGCCAGCGCGCGAGCTCGGCACGCAGCATGCCATCGGCGAGGCGTCCGTGCTCCATGCCCACGCTGCTCACGGCCAGATCATGGAGCTCGGCCGCACCGTGCGGCAGGAGGTCCATGCTGCCGATCGACTCGCGCTCGTGAGTGAGAAGATACTTGGCGATCTCCCAGCCGCCCCCGGGCGCCCCCACCAGGTTGTCTTTGGGAACGCGTACGTTCTCGAAGAAGGTCTCGCAGAACGGGGACTTGCCGGAGATCAACCGGATCGGCCGCGTGGTCACGCCGGGCGTGTCCATGTCGATGAGGAGGAAGCTGATGCCCTTGTGCTTTGCCGCCGTGGTGTCGGTTCTGACCAGGCAGAAGATCCAGTCGGACTGGTCCGCGTAGCTGGTCCAGATCTTCTGGCCATTCACGAGGAAATGATCCCCGCGGTCTTCGGCGCGCGTGGCGAGCGATGCCAGGTCCGATCCCGCGCCCGGCTCGGAGTATCCCTGACACCAGCGGATCTCACCCCGGGCGATGCGCGGCAGATGCTCCCTGCGCTGCGCCTCGGTGGCGAACCGCAGCAACGCGGGGGCGAGCATCGAGATCCCGAACGACGTGAGCGGAGCGCGGCAGTCGAGGCGGCGCATCTGCTCACGCAGGATGCGGGCACGGGCGGGGTCGAGCCCCGCCCCGCCGTATTCGCGCGGCCACTCGGGAGCGGTCCACCCCTGAGCGACCATTCTCTCGAGCCAGAGCCCCTGCGCGGCGCTGGCGAACCGCAAGCGCCGTCCGCCCCAGCAGGTATCCTCATCGCTCGCTGCCGGACCGTGCATCTGCGCCGGGCAATTCGCCTCGAGCCAGTCCGCCGTCCGTGCGCGGAACCGCTCGAGCTCGCCCTCTGTGATGTCGGCTTCGTCGGACATTGGGCCGCCCCGCGGCGGCGCTAGCCTGCGGCGGCGAATTGCGCGCGCAGACACTTCTTGTCGATCTTCCCGGTCGCCGCCAGAGGCATCTTCTGCACGAGCTCGATCCGCTCCGGCAGCCACCAGTCGGGCACTTTGCCGCGCAGAGCGCCCAACAGCGTCTCCCGATCGATCGACTGCTGGTTGCAGGGCTCGACGACCAGCACCGGCCGCTCCCCCCACTTCTCATGCGGCTGGCCGACCACGGCGACCAGGCCGACCTGCGGCAAGGCTCCGACGATGTCCTCGATCTCGCGTGGGTTGATCCACTCGCCGCCCGACTTGATGAGATCCTTGGTGCGGCCGGTGATCGCTACGTTCCCGTTCTCGTCGATGAGGGCCAGATCGCCGGTATCGAAATAGCCTTCCGCATCGAGCGCCGGCTCCGGCTCGTTGAAATAGCGCTCCGCGACGCTCGCGCCTTTCACCATCAGCCGCCCGACTCTCATGCGCTGCTCGGGCAGCGCCTTGCCGTCGGCATCCACCAGCTTCAGATCGAGGCCCATCGGCAGCCGTCCCGAGGCCCGCGAGTCCGGCCGGGGCCGGATGTTGGGCGGCTCGATCGTCCCCAGGGGCGAGAGCTCGGTCATGCCCCAACTGGTCTGCACCCGCACCTGCAGCCCCTCCTCGATCCGGCGCAGGAGCGCATCGGGACAGCTCGAGCCGCCGATGATGATGCGGCCGAGCGTCGGCAGCCTGCCGCCCGTCTCCTCCAGATGCTCCACCAGTCCGAGCCATACGGTCTGCACCGCGGCCGCGACGGTCACCCCCTCGCTGACAATCAGATCGTGCAGGTGGACCGGATCGGTGCTGCGGCCCGGCAGCACCATCTTCGCGCCCACGGCGGGGGCCGCGAACGGGAATCCCCAGCCGTTGGCGTGGAACATCGGCACCGCGACCAGCACCGAGTCTTCGGCGGTGAGCGCCACCGCATCGGCCTGCAGCGCCCGAATGGTATGCAGATAGTTGGAGCGATGGGTGTAGAGCACCCCCCGCGGCTTGCCGATCGTGCCGGAGGTGTAACAGAGACCGGCGGGCGTCTCCTCCTCGAAATCACCCCAGAGCGCCGGCCGCCCGCAGGCGCGCAGCAGCTCCTCGAGGCTCCATTGGCGCACGCGCCTCGGGGAATCCTCCTCGGGCTGCTGTCCATCCAGCAGGATCACCGCCTCTAGACCGGGGCAGGCGGCAAGCAGCTGCCGGGCGAGCGGCTGCAGACCGACGCCGACGGCGATCCAACGGTCCTGCGCCTCCTGCACCATCTCCGCGAGGTGCGCGACGCTCAGACGCGGATTGAGCGTGTGGCACACGAGCCCGACGCCCATTGCCGCGTAGTACAGGGTCAGATGGTCCTGCGTGTTCCACGCGAGCGTCGCAATCCGATCACCCCGCCGCAGGCCCTGATCGAGCATCGCGCCGGAGACCCGCCGGCAGCGCTCGCGCAACTGCCGGTACTCGATCCGCTCCGTCCCGCCGGCGCCGCTCCTCGACACCACGCATGCTGTGCCATGCCATTTGGCGGCGTGATCCAGAAACTTGTCCACCGTCAAGGCGTACCGCTGCATCGTCCCCTTCCGTATCCTCGCTGTTAGCGATTCATCACCCGTCGCAATCGTTCCGCCGCAGCGCTCCCGCTAGAAGGTCTTCATCACTCGGATTCCGTACTGGCGCGGGAACCCGGCCCAGCGCAACCCGGCATCCGCCGCGGCGACGTACGCCTGGTTCGTCAGGTTCGTGCCATATGCTGTGAACGTCCACGTGCCCCTTCCGTATGACACCTGCGCCGACAGCAGATTGCGCGCGCCCAGATAGTCACCGAGCGTGGCGTTGTCGAACAGCGTCGCCCACTGCGATCCGACGTGCGAGTAGTTCGCGCGCATGGTGAGCGTGCTGTCTCCGGAGAGATCGAACACGTACTGCGGACCGAAGTTGTAGGTGAGGCTCGGCGCATATGACTGCGGATGCCCGGCCAGATTGACGCAGCTGAAGGACGACGGCCCCGTCATCGGATTGCACACGCTCACGACCGGCAGTCGATTGTCGGTGGCGAAGAAGGTCCCGAGGCTCGTGCGCTCCCATCCCACATTGCCATCGAAGGAGAAGTGCCCGAACAGGGCCTGCGCGGAGAGCTCGACACCGTAGAGCGTCGTGGGCGAGGGGTTGTTCACCTCCAGCGTCTGCAACGGCTCCTGCGGATCTCCGATGCTCACCTGGAAGTTGTGGTACCTGTCGTAATAGCCATCGATCTGCGTTCTCAGGTGATCGTCCAGCGCCGAGGCCTTCCAGCCCATCTCATAGTCCGTCACGTACTCGGCGCGAAACGGCTTCTGCAGCTGCGTCCCGATGACGCCGTTCAGGCCGCCCTGCTTGTAGCCGGTGGCAACGAAGGCGTACAGGTAATTGTTGGGATTGACGGTCCAGCTCAGATCCGCCTTGCCGGTCAGGCGATCGTCGTGCTCGGTCTGATGAACGTACTGGTTGTAGAAGAATTCAGGAATGACCACGTAGATACGGTTCGTCGTGTCGTTCCACGAATAGCGGCCGCCGAGCTGGAACTTCCAGCCGCGGCTGAAGTGAAAGCTCAGCTGACCGAATGCGGCCGCGGTGTCGTTGGGCACCCTGCCTTCGATGTACTGATCGTAGATGCCCGGCGGATAGCCCACGTGGTAGCCCTGACCGAGCGGGTAGGAGTAATCCAGGCCCTGGTAGTAGATGCCGGCGACCCACGTCAGGAATCCCTTCTCGGGCGAGATCAGATCGAATTCCTGCGAATACATCTCTCCGGGAACCAGGTCACTGAACGTGTAGTTGAGCTTGTCGGTGGCGTCCAGATCGGCCGCATATACCGAGCGGCCCCACTGCGCGCCGGTGATGGAGCGCAGGGTGATGCCGTTGTCCATCTTGTAGTTGACATTGAGGGTCGTGCGCGCGATCTGGTCGATGGCGGCATCGTGACCGTTCGCGGTAACGTCATAGAGCGGCGTCGTTGCCGCCGCCGGCGAGGCCATGTAGCCGCCATTGTCGATGTAGGCGTAATCGGTCTGCCACAGGGCGCTGAGCTTGTCCGAGGGCCGCCACAGCAGGCTGAACCGGACGGCGGATTGCTTCAACGCCCCGTTGCCGCCAATGTAGGGGCCGGTGACGTGAAAGAAGCTGTCGCGGTACTCGTCGTAGAACGAGATGCGCGTGGCGACCGTCTTGCTCACCGGCAGGTTTACGGCGCCTTGCAACATGGTGTCGTTGTAGTTGCCGTACTGACCGAGGACGTAGCCGTTCACACCGTTGAAATTCGGGGCGGTCTCATTGATGTAGACGGCGCCGCCGGTCGAGTTCTCGCCCGCGAAGGTTCCCTGCGGGCCGCGCAGCACCTCGACGCTGGAGATGTCGTAGAACGGCTCGTCCTCGAGGTAGCCCGGGAACGACGCCACTCCGTTTCGATAGGTGATGACCCCGGCCTGGGTCTGCGTGTTGTGCTCGCCCTTGCCGATGCCGCGAATGTTGAATTCATTTCCCTGGCCGAAGTTATCGACCGCGAGCGAGGGCGACACGGTCTCCAGCTGATCAACGGTCACTACGCCATTGTGAAGGAGCTGCGTGCCGTTGAGGACCGTGGCCGAGACCGGCGTCTGCTGCAGATTGGTCCTGCGCTTCTCGGCGGTGACCACCACCTCCTGGAGCGCGGGCTGCGAAGCGCTCGACGACGGGTCGCTCGTCGAAGCCCCCGCCCCCCCGCCCGCCGTTTGATCCTGCGCGCCGCCCGCGGAGGCTGTTGGTAATGCCCCGGCCTGGGCTGCCGCGGCGGCCCCCAGGATCAGCGCCACGCAAACGCATACTGTGCTCTTCATCGGAACCCCCCGAACCTCTTTTGGACCCCACCGATGACACACCGGTTCGATACAGCGTCTCAGCTCACTGGCGCGTTGTCAAGTTCACTCACATGCGAAATAATGACCTTTGGAGTCGCCTGGACGCCAGCCTGCCGGGGAGGTCTCGATGTCACCTTCAGAACTCAAACTGACCGCCGCCGACCTCGTGCCCTATGGCCGTGGACTGCAGCGGCCCGAGTGCGTATGGATCGACCGGGAGGGCGTATGGGCCTCCGATGCCCGCGGCGGCGTGTGCCGGGTGAGTGCCGATCGCGATCCGCAACTGCTGGGCACTGGAATCGCCGATCCCAACGGCTTCAGCCGCCGTGCGGATGGCAGCTTCGTCGTCGCCGGGCTGAGCGACGGGCGGCTCCATGAGATCGCGCCGGGTGGCCGCACGCGCGTCCTGCTCGAGAGCATCGACGGAGTACCGCTCGGAACGGTCAACTACGCCTGCGCGGACGGTCCACGGCGCATCTGGGCGTCGGTGATGACGCGCAGCCTTCCCTGGATGCCGGCAATGCAGTCCCGCAAGCCCGACGGGTACATCATCAGGCTCGATGCGGATAATGCGCGCCCTGAAATCGTTGCCGACGGCCTCGATCTCACCAATGAGGTCAAGGTCTCGCCCGATGGCCGGCACCTGCATGCCGTGGAAACGCTCGGGGGCCGCATCGTGCGCTTTCCGATCCGGCCGGATGGCTCGCTCGGCGCCAAGGAAACGGTGGGGCCGGACAGCCTCGGCCGCGGCGCCCTGCCCGATGGCATCACCTTCGACCCCGCGGGCAACATCTGGGTCACGATAATCAGCCATAACGCCGTACAGGTCATCGATCGCGACGGAGCGGCGCACGACGTGTACTCGGACGCTAATGCTGATGCGGTCGAAGCCATGGCGCGCGCGCTGGAGCAGCGCACGGGAACGCTCGACAATCTGTTGGCCTGCACCGAGGTCGCAGGGCCGCTGCGGCTGCCCACGAGCCTCGCTTTCGGCGGTCCGGACGGCCGGACGGCCTTCGTCGGCTCGGTCGGCCTCACGCATCTCATCACGTTCCGGGTGCCCGCAGGGCTGTGGTAGATTGCTTCAATCACTCGCTAATTAATAACAACGCTCGAACAAATTTGGGGGAGATCGATCCATGCCCTGCCCGCCTCGCAACCGCTCGATCCCACGAAGCCCCATCCGTGCTCTCGCCGTGCTCGCCGGCATGGCCGCCTGCCTTCTCGGGCCGGCGCCGTCCTCGGCCGCGGGCACCCCCGCTTCGCGCGCCCTTGCCCGGGCCGAGCGCAGGGTCATCGTCAACCCGCCGGCGGGCAGGATGCAGGGCTCGCTCGAAGGCAACTTGCGGGTATTCAAAGGCATCCCGTATGCGCGCCCGCCGGTCGGGCCGCTGCGCTGGAGGCCGCCCGTTGCGCTCGCGCGCTGGGGAGGCGTACGGAAGGTCACCGCCTTCGGGCCTGCCTGCTTCCAGCCCAAGAACACGCTCGCGAGCGTGTACGTGGAGGAGCCTGTCCCGATGAGCGAGGATTGCCTGACGCTCAACATCTGGGCTCCCGCGGATGCGCGCAACGCTCCGGTCTTCTTCTGGATCTACGGCGGCGCGTTGTGGGGCGGGGCGAGCCGCGATCCGCTCTATGACGGCGCGCGCCTCGCGGAGCGCGGCCTCGTCGTGGTCTCCATCAACTACCGGCTCGGCGTCCTCGGCTGGCTCGCGCTGCCGCAGTTGAGCGCAGAGTCGCCGCAGGGCGTCTCCGGCAATTACGGACTGCTCGATCAGATCGCCGCTCTCAAATGGGTACGGCGCAACATCACGGCCTTCGGCGGCGATCCGTCGAACGTCACCATCGCCGGCGAGTCCGCCGGCGCCCTGAGCGTCATGTACCTGATGGTCTCGCCCCAGGCGCGCGGCCTCTTCGCCAAGGCCATCGCGGAAAGCGGGTATCTGGTCTCGATGCCCTCCTTGAAGCAGAGCCGGTACGGCATGCCTTGCGCCGAGCAGAGCGGCACACGGCTCGCCGCGGCGCTGCATGCCACGAGCCTCACCGCGCTGCGCGCGATGAACCCGATGAAATTGACGGATGCCGCCGCGGCTGCCCACTTCATGCCCTGGGGCGTCGTCGACGGCCACGTGTTCCCGCATCAGATGATCACCGCCTTCGACAGGCGCGAGCAGGCCCACGTGCCGATCCTGGCCGGCTTCAACAGCGGCGAGATCCGCTCGCTGCGCGTGCTGGCCCCGCCGGTGCCGGCGAGCGCGGCCGATTACCGCCGGATCATTCGCAAGCGCTACGGACCGCTCGCCGGTGAGTTCCTGCGGCTCTATCCGCCAACCCACATGGAGCAAAGCGTTCTGGCCGCCGAGCGCGACGGCCTCTACGGCTGGACCGCCGTGCGCCTGGTCAGGGATCAGACCGCGCTCGGGCTGCCCTCATACCTTTATTTCTTCGATCATGGCTACCCGGCCGCCGACCAGGCTCACCTGCACGCCTTCCACGCCAGCGAGCTCCCCTATGTCTTCGGCACGCTCGACGGTACGCCGCCGCTCTGGCCGAAGATCCCAGCCTCGCCTCGCGAAGCGGCGCTGTCCGGCGCAATGATCGGTTACTGGACCAGCTTCGCCCGCAGCGGCCGGCCGCAGGCGCCGCTCTGGCCGGCCTACGGCTCGGCGCGCGCCTACATGCATTTCACCGGCGCGCCGCATCCGCGCACGCACCTCCTGCCAGGCATGTATCGGCTGAACGAAGAGGTGGTGTGCCGGCGCGTCGCTGCCGGCAACCTGCCGTGGAACTGGAACGTCGGTCTCGGTGCCCCCAACCTTCCGCCCAAGACCGCACGGTGCCAGCAAGACAACCCGTGACAAAGCCGAGCCACACCCCGTGACACAACGGACACATACGATGAGAGCAAAGCTCCGCGCCGCATTGATGATCGCGGGCTCCCTGGGGTGCGCCGCCGCCGTGGCGGCTCCCGCCACGCGCAGACCCCTCATCACCATCGCCCAAGGCGTGTTGGCGGGGCGGGTGGATGCGCAGGGAATGCGATCCTTCAAAGGGATTCCCTATGCCGAGCCGCCCGTCGGCGATAGGCGATGGCGGCCGCCCGTGCCGGCAGACGGCTGGAAAGGGGTGCGGGATGCGGGCCACTTCGGCGCCGGTTGCATCCAACCGCCCTGGCCGGCCAAGAGCATCTACAACGATGACATCCCGAAGACCAGCGAGAACTGTCTGTTTCTCAACGTCTGGGCGCCCAAGCACGCTCGCAACGCACCGGTCATCGTGTGGATCTAC
>JABBNZ010000027.1 GCA_019352035.1 Pseudomonadota bacterium
CTGAGGCAACAGCTGCAGCAGAGCAGGGCACCGTCCGGCGACGGCGACGACGACGCTGGCGGCGCCGGCAGAACTGGCGGCATTGGTCAGGATCACCCGTAGGAGGCCATCGTGAGAAATTCGAGCTCTCTTGTGCTCATCGTAGCCGCCGCGCTCATCGCCGGCTGTGCCACCCCGCCCCGTCGCAGCCCCGAGCTCGCGCGGGCGCGGAACGCGGTCGAGACCCTCTCGAGCCAGCCGCGGGCCGAAGAAAATGCGGGATCCGACCTGAACGTGGCGCGCAGGCAGCTGCACCAAGCCGAGGATGCGCTGCGCCACGGCAGGTCCATGCGCGACGTGAACCAGCTGGCGTACCTGGCGCTGCGGCATGCCGAGGCCGGACAGGCGCGCGTCGAGGCCGCGCAGTCGCAGGCGCAAGTGGCCCGCGCCAGCCAGCAGCGCGATCGGCTGCTGCTCGAGGCGAAGAAGCGAGAGGCGATGAGCGCGCAGCAGCAGGCTCAGAGCGCGCGCCAGCAGGTGCAGTCCGCCAGGAAGCAGGCGCGGTCCGCGCGGGACGAGGCACAGCAGGCGCGCGCCCAGGCGCAGGCGGCACAGCAACAGCTCGCGAGCGAGCGGCAGCAGTTCAAGCGGCTGGAGAAGCAGCGGCTGGGCGCTCATCAGACCGATCAGGGCATGGTGATGACCCTGAGCAATGTGCTCTTCAGCACCGGGAAGTCCACCTTGCAGCCGGGTGCGCACCTGCAGCTCGAGCGTCTTGCGAGCTATCTCAAAGACCATCCGAAACAGCGGGTGCTGATCGAGGGAAATACCGATAGCTCAGGTGCCGCAGCCTTCAACCAGAAGCTCTCCGCCGCGAGGGCGCAGGCGGTGGCGCAGTCTCTCGAGCTGCACGGCGTGAAGTCGAGCCAGTATCGGACGATCGGCCTCGGCGAGGCCTATCCGGTCGTCTCGAACGACACGGCGGCGGGCCGCCAGCAGAACCGCCGAGTGGACGTGGTGTTCTCCAACGCATCCGGCCAGTTTTCCGAGACGGCGCTTTCGCGCAAGAGCGCAATCCAGCGGTGAGCACGATGAGATCCGAGCAAGACAGACGCATCAGCATGGGCCAGCGACGGCATCATTCCGCGGCAAGTGGCGAGGACCGCTTCCAGGGACAGTATGAGAAGGATCCGTGGCGCCCGGAGCCTGACTGGCGGGCCGGGCGCCGCTACCCGGTCGGTGAGGAGGAGCGTGGGGCCCAGGCCGACTGGCGCGCGGAGCCCGAGCACCGCTACCCACCGGGCCCGAAAGGTTACCAACGCTCCGATGAGCGGCTGCGCGAGGACATCTCGGAGCGCCTGATGGAAGCTCGCTACATCGATTCGAGCGACGTGACGGTCGAAGTCTCGGGCGCGAAAGTCGTGCTCGACGGCACCGTGCCGGAGCGGCGGATGAAACACGCGATCGAGGATCTGGTCGATGCGTGCCCGGGGGTGCAGGACATCGACAACCGGATCCGCCTCAGGCGTTAGCGCTCGAGAACAAATGAACACGCGGCCCCGGGGTGGTTCCCGGGGCCGCGGCGCCAAGCCCTGTCACCATTGACTAGGCCCGCCGGAAATCGACAGCGGGGAGCTGCATGGAGCGGCGGTACTTGGTCACCGTGCGCCGCGCCACCTTCACGCCCCGGTCGGCGAGGAGCCCGGTGAGCTGCACGTCGGACAGCGGGTTGCGCCGGTCCTCGGCGGCGATGAATTCCCGCAGCAGCGCACGGATCGCCGTGGCGGAGCAGGAGCCGCCGCTCGTCGTGGCGAGCTGGCGGGAGAAGAAGCGCTTGAAGGCGACCACGCCGCGCGGCGTCGCCATGAACTTGTGACTGGTGGCGCGCGACACGGTCGACTCGTGCAGGCCGAGCTCATCGGCGATCTCGCGCAGCGTAAGCGGCCGCATCGCGAGATCCCCATACTCGAAGAAATTGCGCTGCCGGGCCACCACCGCCTCCGCCACCCGCTGAATGGTCAGGAAGCGCTGCTCGAGATTGCGCACCAGCCAGCGGGCCTCCTGCAGATGCTGAGCGAGGAGCGCGGTCTCCCCGTCGCGCGCCTGGCGGAAGTAATCCGCGTACTGCTGGTTGACCCGAATGCGGGGGTAGATGGCCGAGTTGACCGTCACCAGCCACCGCTTCTTCTCCTTGCGCACGATCACGTCGGGGACGATGGCGCGGGGCTCGAACGTGCCGACCTTTGAACCCGGGCGCGGATCGAGGCTGCGGATCAGCTCCATGGCGAGGCGCAGATCATCCTCGGAGCAGCCGAGCGCATCGAGGAGCCGCGTGTTGTCTCGCGCGGCCATCAGGGACAGCCTGTTCTGCACCACATCGAGGGCGATATCTCGGCTCGGGGTGTTCCGGTCGATCGCCTCGAGCTGCAAGGCGAGGCACTCCCCGAGGCTGCGCGCGGCGATGCCGCTCGGCTCGAGCGTCTGTACGATGCGCAGCGCCGTCTCGACCTCGCCGGGTGCGGCTCCGGGAGCCAGCGCCATGACGTCCTCCAGCGGCAGGCGCAGGAAGCCGTCATCGTCCAGCGCGTCGACGATCAGGTTCGCGAGCACGTGATCGCGCTCGGTCAGCCCGAGCAGGAGCAGCTGCTCGCGCAGCGAGTCATGCAGGGTCGACGGCGAGGCGGTCCATTCGGTCCAGTCGGGCGTCTCCTCGCCGCCGCCACCGCCGACGCCGGAAGAGAAATCAAGGTCGGCCCGGGAGCCGTCCTCGGCCGCTTCCTCGCGCTCCGCGCGCGAGTCCGCGTCCGAGTCCGAGTCCGAGTCCGCGGACTCGACGCTCTCCTCGAGGAAGGGATTTTGCGCAATAGCCTGGTGCAGTTCTTGCACGCATTCCAGAGCGGAAAGTTGAAGCAGCTTCACCGACTGCTGCAGTCGGGGTGTCAGCGTGAGCTGCTGCTTCAGGCGCAGTCCCATTACGGCATTGGACATTCGAGGAACCCTCTACTTACAAGTCGGCACCGCCCCTGCCTCGGCGGCCGGTCACGATGGGGGCGGCGCAGCACGCCGCCGGGGGAGAACTTGCAAGGGCGTGTAAGAACGCCATGCGCGCCGAGCCCTGGCTGAAACTCCCCTACGAGCGACATGACAACAATTCACGACGACGACCCCGGTTCCCGCTCAGATGCAGCGTGCACGCCGAGCCGCCCGTTGCCGCCCGAGTGGGAGCGCCTGGCGCGCCGCAGCGATGCGCTGGAGACGGTGCTCGCAGCCGCCCGCATCGGGCACTGCCGCCTGCGCGCGACCGACCTCGCCCTGGAGGCCAATTCGCAATTCAAGGCGGAATGGGGCTGGCCGCCGGATGCGCAGGTGTCCTGGGAGATGCTCGAATCGCGCGTGCATTGCGACGATCGCGCCGGGTTCGCGGATGCAGTGCGGCAAGCCCTCGCGGGGGCCGAGCGCCTGGATGTGGTGGTGCGCGTGCAGCCCGCGCCGCGGCCCGGGGAGAGGCGCTGGCTCGCGTTGCATGGCTGCGCGGTCAGGGACGGCGATGATCCCCGCTCCGGGGAACTGGTCTTCACCTCACTGAACGTGACGAGCGAGCACCAAGCCCTCGTCGATGCCCTCGACACGCGCGGGCGACTGCTCGAGCACGAGCGCCGGTCGCGGCTGGCTGCGGAGTCGGCCAACCGTTCCAAGGATGAGTTCCTGTCGGTGATCTCGCACGAGCTGCGCTCACCGCTCAACGCCATTCTCGGCTGGAGCCGCATTCTCACGCTGAAATGCGGCAGCGACCCGCAGGTGGCCGCGATCACGCCGCGCATCGAGCAGAGCGCGAAAGCGCAGTTGAAAATGGTCAACGATCTGCTGGATCTCGGCCGCGTGAGCACCGGAAAGCTCAAGGTGGAACCGCGCCCGATGCAGCTCGCGCGGGTGGCACGGCTGGCCATCGACGTCGCGCGGCCGGCAGCGGCCGCCAAGGGGATCGAGATCGTGACCCGATTCGCCCCCGGCGCGGGCGAGTTGAGCGCCGATCCCGATCGCCTGCAACAGGTCATCGGCAATCTGCTCTCCAATGCGGTGAAATTCACAGGCTCCGGCGGCCGGATCGCCATCGAGCTGCGCGAGGACGGCGCCTACACGGAACTCACGGTCGAGGACACCGGCCAGGGCATAGCGGCGGAGCTGTTGCCGCACATATTCGACCGGTTCAGACAGGGCGATGACTCGAGCACCCGCCAGTCCTCCGGGCTCGGCCTCGGGCTGACGCTGGTGCGCGAGATCGTCGCGCTGCATGGCGGCTCCGTGTCCGCGCGCAGTGCCGGATCGGGTGCGGGTGCGACCTTCAGCGTTCGCCTGCCTCGGACCGTGCCACGAGGCGCGCCTGCATCAGCCGCGCAAGCGGACGGCACCGAGCCCGAGCAGCCGCAGCGGCGCCAGACTCTCCAGGGATTGTCGATTCTCGTGGTCGATGATGAGCTGGATGCCCGCACGGTCGTCGCAGAGATGCTGCGGCTCGAGGGAGCTTCTGTCGCGGTCACCGATTCCGCCTCTGCCGCCCTGCGGCAGCTGCAGGCCGACGGCGCTCACTTCGACATCGTCGTGACCGACATCGGCATGCCGGTGGAGGACGGCTACTCTCTCGTGCGCAAGCTGCGCTCGAGCCAGGCGGGCAGGCGGACGCTCGTCATTGCGGTGACCGGCTATGTGTCCCGGAGTGACGTCGCTGCGGCTATGGATGCGGGATTCGATCTACACGTCCCGAAGCCCGTGGACTACGACACGTTCGTGCCGCTGGTGCGGCGTCTGGCTCGGTGGCGCCGCCCGGAGCAGACCGTTAACCAATGACTCAGATGCCGGATCGGCAGGTGCTCGGCATTCCGGCCACCTCGATCGCCTGCTCGATGGTGAGCCACGCCTCGCGTGCCTCGGGTCGCGCACGCAGGCTCCTTGCGATGGAGTTGAGAAAGGTGCACATGAGCGCGGTGTTGGGGGTGAGCGCAATGCAGGCGCTCCTCGAGCCGGTCGATGAGCTCGATGAGATCCTCCCGATCGCACCGGGGGAACCTCGTCCCCGTGCCGGCACACTGCACGGAGACGAGCCCTGAGTCAGCGCTCCGGGGCGGAAAAAAATAGCGGGCTGGTCGCACCACAGCCCGCCAAACGGGGGGTCACGCCACTTGATGCAATGTCCATGCCATCGACCTTTCAGCCGCCTTCAGGGCCCTGCAGAAGGCGCGGAGGCCCGGCGCCTCTGTAAAAAGGTACAGGAGATGCAATTTGTGCAGCCGGATGCGCCCGCGGCGGCGGCCGAGCTGGGCGGGACCGTGAGCCGAGTGCTGGGGCGCACATGGCACATCTCGTGCTTGGGGGGTCGGCCCAACCTTCAAAATCCCTTGTCCTACCGGTGGGCGGTCAGTGACCGCCCACCGGAGAAGACGCGCATGAATCACAAGTACACGATAGAAGCGCTGAGGGTGCTCATTGCCGTTCGCCGACGCAGTGAGCACGCGTTAAGGACGTGCGCCGCCTCGCTCGCAGCGGGCCCGCTGGAGGCGCTCTGTATCCGCAGCGCCGCGGAGTGCGCCGATGCGATCTGCGAGCTCCAGGCACTGCTCGAGCGGCTGGGGGAGGTACCCCAGGCGCACGGTGCGGTGTCCGCATTCTGGCGCAGCGGCTGGAAGGGTTTGCGCGCCGCTCTTGCGCGCGGCGAGGATGGAGCTATTCTCGATGCGTGCGAGCGCGGGGAGAGCTGGATCCTGGAGGCGTATCGCAACACGCTGGACGATCACCTCCCGGATTTCGTGCGCCACGCCGTGTTGCGGCAGTTCGAGGTCCTGATGAGCACTCACGATGCGATCCGCGGGTGTCGCTTGCAGCGAGCTCTCCGCGGCAATGCGGCGGCGGCTCCCGGTGCGCAAGCAGGCTGACACCCGGGCCGAGTTCCCCCTGACACGATGGTCCACCAGCCCGGTCATTTTCGGGATCGGCGTGGGCCTGCTCGCGGGTCCGCTGGGTTTCAAGCTCATCGAGCCGCAGCTGCCCGAAGACGCCGCGCTGATCCAGTCGGTGAGCGAGGCGGTGCTGTTGACTTGCCTGTTTTGCGCGGGCCTGCGCCTGCGCGCGCCGCTTGACTGGGCCCCATGGCGGGCGCCGTTGCAGCTCGCCTCCCTCACGACGGTGTCGGCGGCGCTGCTGTCGGCGGCCGCGGCCTATCTCATCTTCGGGATGAGCCTGCTGCAGGCTCTGCTGTTGGCCGTGATTCTCGCGCCGACCGATGCGGCGCTGGCGTCGGACGCCCATGCAGCCGCGGAGGGGGAACAGGAGATCGTGCCGTTCGCTCTCGCGGGCGAGGGGGCCGTCACGAGCGCGATCGTGGCGCCGTTCCTGGTGTTGGTGCTCACCCGGATGGGCGTGACGGGCGCGGGCGCTGCCGTGCTCGGATCCCTGACAGTGACCGTGCTGTGGTCACTCGCGGGCGGCGCTGCGGCCGGCTGGCTGATCGGTGTCGCCGCCTCGAAATGGCTGGCGCTCATCGATCGCGACCGCGAGGGAGATCTGCTCGAGGAGATGATCGTGTTCGCCACGGGTGCGCTCGCATATGTCTGCGCGCTCGCTCTGCGCACCGATGCGCTTCTCGGAGCCCTCGCCGCCGGACTGGCGCTCTCACACGGCGGCCGGCGGCGAATCCGGCGCAGGCAGCCGCTCGGGACGCGTGTCCTGAGGTTTGCCGGGCGTGCGGAGAGGGGCGCCACGGTGCTGATGATGGTCTTGCTCGGCGCGCTGCTCGGCGCGGCGGACTTCACGCCGCGCACGGCGCTCTACGCGGCGGTGCTGTTGATTTTGGTCCGGCCGGTCGCGGTACGCCTGGGACTCGGGCGACCCGTGGTCACTCCCCCGCAGAGGCGAACGCTCGAGCTGTTCGCGGCGCGGGGACCGGCGGCGCTCTATTGCCTGGCCCTTGCGGCCGGGAATGACCTGCCCGCGGCGTTCGCCAGCCAACTCCGGAATGCCGTTCTGCTGGTGATCGTGATGTCGGTCATCTCGGGCGCGGCGTCGGCGCTTACCGCGAGAAAGCCGAGTCCCGGCGCGGCGGTTTGAGCTGGCGGCCACCGGCGGCGGCGGTCATGCCGCGGGTCCCGCCTGGTGCATTACAGCTGCGCCCACGCTTGGCGGCGCGCGTCGGAGAGCATACAGTGGACCGCCCTTTGAATGGGCTGAAGGCGAGCACATGGCACACGCATTGATCATCGACGACGACGCAGACGTGGTGGAATGGCTGCAGGAAGTGGCTCGCATGGAGGGCTTCACCGTGGCTCGTGCCCACAGTCTGCGCGACGCGCGAATCGAGCTCGGTCGCCAGCGTCCGGACGTCCTCCTCACCGACCTCCTGCTTCCGGATGGAGAAGGCATCGAGCTGTTGCGCGAGCTCGAAAAGCCCGACGCCACCGAGGTCATCGTCGTTACCGGTCACGCGACGGTCGACAGCGCCGTGGCGGCGCTGCGGGCAGGCGCCAGCGATTATCTGGTGAAGCCCGCGGACCTGGAGCGCGTTCAGGCGGTGCTGCGGCATGCGAAGAAGACCTCCGCCCTGCAGCACGAGATCGGCGAGCTTCGCGAGGAGCTGCGGCGCATGGGCCGCTTCGGCCGAATCCTCGGCAGCTCGCAGCGGATGCAAGTGCTCTACGATCAGCTGACGCGCGTGGCGCCGACTTCGGCCACAGTCATGTTGATCGGCGAGAGCGGTACGGGGAAGGAGCTCGGGGCTCAGACCATTCACGAGCTCTCCCGGCGCCGGACGAGCGCCTTCCTGCCGCTTAACTGCGGCGCGGTCGCCCCGCAGCTCATCGAGAGCGAGCTCTTCGGTCACGAGCGCGGCAGCTTCACCGGCGCCGATCGGCAGCACAAGGGCTTCTTCGAGCGCGCCAACGGGGGCACCATCTTTCTCGACGAAATCACCGAGATGCCGATGGAGCTGCAGGTGAAGCTGCTGCGGGTGCTCGAGACCGGGACCGTCAACCGTGTGGGCGGCACGCAGCCGATCGCGAGCGATGTGCGGGTGATCTGCGCGACCAACCGGGAGCCGGAGAGAGCCGTGGCCGACGGCAAGCTGCGCGAAGACCTCTACCACCGGCTGAACGTGTTCCCCATCCGCCTGCCGCCGCTGCGCGATCGGGAGACCGACATCGAGCAGCTCGCGCAGTTCTTTCTCGACGAGCTCAACCGCGAGGAGGGCACCCGAAAGACCTTCTCGCGCGATTCGCTGGTACGCCTCTACCAATACGGGTGGCCCGGCAACGTGCGCGAGCTGCGCAATTTCGTACAGCGCGCTTTCATCATGGCCGACGACGTCATCGAATATGACATAACATTGAATGACGCACCTCCCAAGCCGGATGACGGAACCACCATCACCATCCGCGTCGGCACCCCCCTGGAGGAGGTGGAGCGCCGGGTGACCATGGCTACGCTGGCGTATTGCGGCCACGTCAAGCGCAAAGCGGCCGAGATCCTCGGGGTGAGCCTGAAAACGCTCTACAACCGCCTCGAGACCTACAATGGCAGGGAAGCGGGCGGCGGCGCCCGGCTGCCCCCGTCAGGCCAGGAGGGGGAGGCCGATACCGCCCGGGATTCGCTGCGTTGAGCGCTGAGGCGCGCCGGCGTCGGACGATTCCTACAGTCCGTTGCGTCGCAGCTCCCCTTGCCGCGTCCGCAATGCCCATAGGCGGCCCCCGGGGCGGGTGTCTACGCTGATGCCGGTGATCCGGGTCGCAGTAGTGGACGATCATCAGCTCGTGCGCATGGGGCTGAGGCAGATCATCGAAGCGGAGGCGGACTTCGCCTGGGCCGGTGAGGCGAAGACCGGGCGCGAGGCGCTGTCGCTGCTGCGCGCCCACGCCTGCGATGTGCTGCTGCTGGATCTGTCGCTGCCCGACATGTCGGGACTCGATGTGCTCAGGCACATCAAGTCACACCATGATGATTCGGTGGCGACGCTGGTGTTGAGCGCCTATCCGGAGAGCCAGTATGGGCTGAACGTGCTGCGGGCCGGAGCGAGCGGCTTCGTCAGCAAGAGCGCCGACGACGGGGAGCTCTGCCGTGCGATCCGCGCCGCGGTGCGCGGCGGCCGCTATGTCAGTCCGGAGCTCGCGGAGATGCTGGTGAGCGGGATGCAAGGCGCTCCGGGCGAGCCCCGCCACAGCGTGTTGTCGGAGCGCGAATTCCAGATCTTCTGCAAGCTCGCCGAAGGACGCAGTGTTTCCGAGATCGCCGCCAGCCTCTTCCTCAGCGTCAAGACCATCAGTACCTACCGCACACGGGTCCTGGAGAAGATGGGAATGAAGACCAACGCCGACATCACTTATTACGCCATCAAGAACAGCCTGCTGCAGTGAGGCTCGCCGTGGACGCTGAAGCGCGATCTGCCGGCGGCAACGGCTCCTCCAGGGCCGAGCGGCGCATCCTGCTCATCGAGGACTCCGCCGTCCTGTCGCGGCGGCTCGTCGACCTGCTGTCGGAGCCCGGCCGAGTCTGCGTCACGGGGCAGGCGGCGACCCAATCGGAGGCGCTCCTGCGCCTGCAGGAGGCCACCTACGACGTGCTCGTGGTCGACATCGAGCTGGCCGAGGGCAATGGCGTGGCGGTCATCCGCCAGGTCCGGCAGCTCTTTCCGCCCGATGCGCAGCCGGTGGTCGTGGTCCTGACCAATTACGCGTCGGACTTCGTGCGCGAGCACTGCTTTGCGGCCGGCGCGGATTACTTCCTCGACAAGATGCGGGATATCGCGCGGTTGAAAGCCGTCGTCGCCGACGGACACTCCAAGTGGACGGCACCGAACTAGCGCGTCGGAACCATGATGCGAAGGGTGGTGCCGGCGCCCGGAGCTGACTCGAGCTCGAGCCGGCCGCCGAGGGCGCGCACGCGCTGGCGCATCCCCATGATGCCGTGGGACCGGCGGAATCGGGCGTCGGCGGCATCGAAGCCGCAGCCGTCGTCGCAGAGGGTGAGCCGGCAGGCGTCACTCTCCAAGTCGAATCGCAGGGTCACTGAGCGGGCGCCGGCATGCCGGATGACGTTCGTGACACCTTCCTGAACGATCCTGAAGAGCGCGATCGCGGTGTCCCCGGGCATCGCCGCGCCGTCCTCGGGCAGCGCGAGGATGGCGCTCAGTCCCGCCCTGGTGCACGCCGATTCCACGTAGGCGCGCAGCGCCGTCGGCAGGCCGAAATGATCGAGGAGCGAGGGCCGCAGGTCCTCGACCACACGCCGCTTGAGGTCCATCGCCTCATCGAGGACACCACCGAGCTGCGTCAGCCGTTCCTGCAGAGCGGGGTCCGCGATGCGCGGCTGCAGCCACGAGAGGTCCATCTTGGCCGCGGTCAGCAGTCCTCCGAGCTCATCGTGGAGGTTGCGGGCGAGCTCGGACCTTTCCTTCTCGGTCAGCTGCTGTAGATGAGTGGACAACGCGGAGAGTTCGCGGGTGCGCTCCTGGATCAGGCTCTCGAGGTCGTGGGCGTTGCGCCCGGAAGCGGCGTGCTGACCTTCTCGCGTGGCAGCCGCGGCGAGTCGTCGGCCGAGCGCAACGATCAGTCCGATCGCGAGCAGCGCGAGGAATGCGACCGCCACCCCGACCTGGGGCTGGCGCGCCATCCCTTCGGCGATTCCCGCAGCCGCCAGCACCACGAGCAGCACTCCTAGCAGCGCCAGGGCCGTCCGTACCGGCAGCCGGCTCAGCGCCGGCCCTCCCCTCGGGCCGCGCGAGGCGACGGCCGGAGGGAGTTGCGCTGCCGGGTCTATCGGCGCGCTGCGAAGCCTCGATCCCATGACCCTGCATTTTGCCCGTGAACCCAAAAAAAAGCCCCGCGCGAGCGGGGCTTTTTTGGGCGGAAGGACGCTTAGCCCTTCTTGGCCGTCTTCGGGGCCTTCTTCTTCGTCCAGTGCTTCTTCATCACATGGTGCTTCTTCATCACATGATGGGCAGCCATCTTGTGCTTGACGACCTTGTGATGCGCCGTCTTGGCGGCCGGCTGCGCGGCAGCCGAGGCGGTGGTGACCGCAATGACGGGGCTGGCCATCAGCAGCGCGCCGAGCACGGCGGGAACGAGCTTCTTGAGCATCGACATCTCCAGAAATAGCGAGGATTGAGAGCAGTAATCGATTCGCCCGGGCCTCAAGCGCCGGATGCGCGCGCATTATCCCCGCAAGCCGGGCGGGGCCGGCGTGGATGACTGGAAAGTAATGTTCAGGGCGTCAATGTCCCTGAAAGGCGACAAGTGTCCGCACCGGCACGTCCAGGGCCTCCAGGCGGCGGGAGCCGCCGAGCTCGGGCAGGTCGATCACGAAGCAGGCCGCCAGGATCTGCGCTCCGAGCGAGCGCAGCAGCTTCACGGCCGCCTCGGCCGTGCCGCCGGTGGCGATGAGGTCATCGACGAGGATGATCCGCTCCCCGCCGGCCACAGCGTCGCGGTGCATCTCGATCTCATCGAGGCCGTACTCGAGCGAGTAAGCCACCCGTACGGTCTCGTGCGGCAGCTTGCCCTTCTTGCGGATGGGCACGAAGCCGGCGGCGAGCTGGTGGGCGATGGCGCCGCCCAGAATGAAGCCGCGCGCCTCGATGCCCGCGACGCGATCGACCTTCGAGCCGACCCAGGGCCGCAGCAGCTCATCCACCGCCCGTCGGAACATCCGCGCGTTGCCGAGCAAAGTGGTGATGTCCCTGAACTGGATGCCCGGGCGCGGATAGTCCGGGATGGTGCGAATCGAGCCTTTGAGCTCTTGCAGATCGGTCGGGTCCATGACTTCAACTCTACACGTTTTCCACTCCTTCCGTTTTCAGGTACTGGACGCTGAAGTAGCTGCGCGGGTCCGTCCACGAGCGCTGTGGCGTCCACAGCCGGCGGCCCGGGTCTGCGCCGCAAAGGACTGCGGGGTGTACTGGTGACAGTGCTCCGTGACCAACCGCTCGCCGACGGCAAATTCCACGCGCTCGGCGGCGACCCGAACGGCCTGAGCGCAAACGCTGACCAGGTGCATCTCGATCCGGCTCTGTGCCGGCACCCACACCGCTTGGTGACGAAAGCGGTCGGGCTCGAAATCCGCCGCGAGCTCACGGTTCAAACTGACGAGCGGATTGATGTTGAATGCGGCCGTGACCCCGGCCGAATCGCTGTAGGCGCGCTGCAGCACCGCGGGATCCTTGACCCGGTCGATGCCGACCAGGAGTCCCCCGCCCGCAGCCGCCGTGCGGCGCATGCCGGCAACACTTCGAGCCGTGGATAGGCCGCCTGCAGGGCACGTGCCGCGCCGAGCAAGTGACTGCGGGAAATGGCCACCGGTACTGAAGCGGCAAGATCCGCCAGTGCATCGAGCAGCAGGCGTGTCTCGCTGCGGGAGCCGCTGCCCGGCTCCAGCAGCAGCGCGCGCGCACCTATGCACGCCGCCATCCGCGCCGCATGCTGCGCGAGGATCGCCGTCTGCGTGCGAGTCAGAGCTCCATGCGCCGGAATCTGGGACAATCGGCCGACCGGCCCGGGCGGCCGCTCTGACGGGCTCCATTCATCCATGCAAGCGATCGATGCTCTCCTGCGGCGGCGCTCCGCCAAGACTCTCACCGATCCCGCGCCCGATGCGGGCGCCCTCGAGCTGCTGCTGGAGTGCGGCTCACGCGCGCCCGATCACGGCCGGCTGCGCCCATGGCGCTTCATCGTGATCCGCGGCGCCGGGCGCGAGCGCCTCGGGGAGCTGATGGCCGACCTGTTGCGGCGCAAACAGCCGGCCGCGGGCGCCGAGGCCCTGCAGCGGGAGCGGCAGAAGCCGCTGCGTGCGCCGCTCATCATCGCGGTGGCCGCCGCCTGCAACGCCGCAGCCAAAGTCCCGCCGATCGAGCAGATCCTCGCGGCGGGCGCCGCGGCGCAGAACATGATGCTCGCCGCCACGGCGTTGGGATTCGGGGCGATGTGGAAAACCGGCGCTGCCGCCTACGACGACACGGTGAAGGCCGCGCTCGGACTCGAGACGACGGATGCGATCGTCGGGTTCCTTTACGTCGGCACCGCGCCGCCCGACGCGTTGCCGCCGCCGGCCCGCGGCCAATGGCAGGACAGGGTGACCTGGTGGTGATTACGGCCTGAGCACCGCCAGCATGACGATGGCGATGAGGAGGAGGCCCGGCACTTCGTTGAAGATGCGGTACCACCGCTGCGAATGGCGGCTGCGTCCGTCCCGCAGATCGCCCATCAACTTGTAGCACCAGAGCTGATAGCCGATGAGCGCCGCGACGAGCACGAGCTTCACGCGCAGCCAGAGAAAGCCGAGAAAGGCCGGCGCGGCGGCAACCATGGAGATGCCGAACGCGACGGCGAGCGCGCCGCCCAACGTCATCAGGACGAAGAGGCGCCGCTCCATCACCACGAAGCGCTCCCGGCCGACCGCATCCGATGCGGCCGCGTGATACACGAAGAGCCGCGGCAGATAGAAGAGACCCGCGAACCAGGTGACTACGAAGATGATGTGGAATGCTTTGAGCCAGAGCATTCCACATGTTAATCCAAGGAGGGGAACTCTTGGAGTGCGAACGGGTCGGCTTGGCCGAAGGGGCGATTCCGGCGACAATTCGCCCATGTCGACCCATTCCCGTCCCAAGCGCCCGGTCACACCGAGCCCGCCAGATCCGGCGCACATCCTGGTCATCGATGTCGGCGGCGGGCACGTGAAATTCCGCATGGGCCCGCGCGGCCGGATCCGCAAGCTCGTATCCGGCCCTGACATGACCGCGGCCGACATGGCCCGCCGGATCCGCAAGCTCGCTGCCGAGCTGCCCTATGAGGCGGTGGCGATAGGATATCCCGGGCTGGTGTTTCGCGGGCGGATCGCCGCGGAGCCTTTCAACCTCGGTCCGGGGTGGGTCGGATATGACTTCGAGAAGGCCCTTGGCCGCCCGGTGCGGGTGGTCAACGATGCGACCATGCAGGCGCTCGGCAGCTACGAAGGGGGCAAGATGCTCTTCCTCGGCCTCGGCACGGGCCTCGGCGCAACGCTGATCCTCGACGGCGCCGTGGAGCCGATGGAGATCGGCCATATGCCCTACAAGCATGGGCGCACCTTCGAGGATTACATCGGCGAGCGCGGACGCGAGCGGCTCGGCAACAAGAAGTGGCGCAAGGCCGTGGCCGAGGTGGTCGCCCGGCTCAAGGAGGTGCTGGAAGCCGACTACGTGGTGTTGGGAGGCGGCAATGCGGCTCGGCTGAAGGCGCTGCCGGAGTGCGCGAGGCTCGGCGACAATCTCAACGCATTCAAGGGAGGCCTGCAGCTCTGGCGGGGCGATGACCCGCGCGCCGCCAGCATGGCGCGCCGCCAGCGCGCCGCGGCGCCGTCGGGGACCGCCCGATGAGCGGCGGCGAGGCGCCCGGCGCACCGGGTCTGCCGCCCACCTGGTGCAGCAGCGACAAGGAGATGGTGGGCTGCTCGCTCGGCCCCTCCCGGCTCTGGTTCACGATCGGGGGCGGCATCGTCAACGAAGTCTACTACCCGCGCATCGACATTCCCCAGATCCGCGACCTCGGCTTCGTCGTCGCGGACGGCAAAGGATTCTGGGTGGAGGTCAAGCGGATGTACCGCCACACCCTGGCCCTCGCCGGTCCAGGGGTGCCGGCGGTGAGCATCGTGCACCGGCACGAGCGGTTCGAGCTCACGCTGCGCATCGCGCCGTCCCACGACCGCGACGTGCTCCTCATCGAGATCGAGCTGACGGGAGATGAGGCGTTGCGGCCCTATGTGCTGCTCGCTCCGCACCTGGGCGGCACGGGCAACAACAACTCGGCGCAGATCGCCGGCCATCTCGGGCATCGCGTGCTCTGGGCGGAGCAGGGCCCGTTCGCACTGGCGCTGGCGGCGGTGACGCCGCAGCAGCAGGACGCCTGGGGACGCGCGAGCTGCGGCTTCGTCGGCACCAGCGACGGCTGGCAGGACTTCAGGCGCAATGGCGCGATGACCTGGGAGTATTCCAGCGCCGCGCACGGCAACGTCGCGATGATGGGGGAGCTTCCGCGCAAGTCGGTGCTCGCGCTCGGCTTCGGCAGCAGCACCGATTCGGCCGCCACCCTGGCGTTGAGCGCGCTGTTCGAGCCCTTCGAGGCCACGTGGGGCCGCCAGATCGATGACTGGAGCGAGTGGCGGCGGGAGTGCGCGACCCGCGTACAGCTTGCGGACGGCCTGCCGCCGGAGTGCGTGCGTGAGTTCGAGCTGTCCACCATGGTGCTGCGCTCCCATCTCGACAAGACGTACCCGGGGGCGATGGTGGCGAGCCTCAGTGTTCCCTGGGGCAATACCAAGGAAGAGCGCGAGGGCTATCACCTCGTCTGGCCGCGGGACCTGTGCGAATGCGCGGGCGCGCTGCTGGCGGTGGGTGCGCATGCCGAGGCGCTCGACACGCTGCGGTATCTGCGCGCCACTCAGCTCGCCGACGGGCATTGGAACCAGAACCAATGGCTCGGCGGCAAGCCATACTGGACCGGCGTGCAGCTCGACGAGACCGCATTTCCGGTGTTGCTCGCGGCGCAAATCGAGGAGCGCGGCGCGCTCGATGGGATCGAAGTCGGCGAGATGATCCGCCGCGCGCTCTCCTTCATCGTCTGCAACGGTCCGGCGAGCGACCAGGATCGATGGGAGGAGGACGCGGGAATCAACACCTTCACCGTCGCCTCATGCATCGCCGCACTCGTCTGCGGAGCGCCGCATCTGGAGCCCGGCGCGCGCGAGCTCGCGCTCGCCATCGCCGACCATTGGAATGCGAGCCTCGAGGACTGGACGGCGGTCACCGACACGCCGCTCACGCGTGCCCAGGAGCTTCCTGGATACTACGTGCGCGAGGCGCCGCGCGAGGTTGTATCGGACCGCTTCGCGCTGCGCCAGGTCATGCCCGTGAAGAATCAGGCATGCGACCCGGCGCTGCCGGCGTCCGCGCAGATCGGCGTCGATTTCCTGCAGCTCGTGCGCTTCGGGCTGCGGCGGGCCGAAGACCCGCTGATGGAGGCAACCGTGCGCCTGACGGACACGCTGCTCAAGGTCGATACTCCGACCGGCCCGAGTTGGCACCGCTACAACGGCGATGGTTACGGGGAGCACGATGACGGCTCGGCGTTCGACGGCACGGGCAGGGGCCGAGCATGGCCGCTGCTGACCGGCGAGAGGGGCCACTACGAGCTCGCGGCCGGAAGGGACCCGCTGCCGCTGCTGCGTGCGATGGTGCGCATGGCCTCCTCCGGAGGAATGCTGCCGGAGCAGGTTTGGGATGCCGCGCCGGTGCCCGCCCGCGGTCTTTCGCCCGGGCGCCCGAGCGGAAGCGCGATGCCTCTCGCCTGGACGCACGCGGAGTACATCAAGCTCGTGGTCTCCCGCTCTCTCGGCAGGCCGTTCGACCGTCTGGAGCGGGTCTGGCAGCGCTACGAGGGAAGGCGGCCGCGGCTTCTGCGCGTGATCTGGTGCGCGCACGCGCCGCCTTCGGAGCTTCCCGAGGGGGCCGCGCTGACGGTGGCGGTCGCAGAGCCCGCAACCTTCAGGTGGGGCTTCGATGGTTGGACGGAAATCTGCGAGCGCCGCACGACGGCAACAGCCCTCGGATTGCACACCGTGGAAATCGACACCCGGGGGCTGAAGAGCGGCCGCTCGATCGATCTCACTTATCGGCTCGAGCCGAGCGGGGTGTGGGCCGGGCGCGACTTCCGGATATCGGTCGTGCCGCCCGCAGGGCCTTGAATCCGGCACTTGCGAGGATCGGGCAAGCCTGAGAGGCTTCTCTCATGCCGTTCACCCTCGCGCACCCCGCGGCCGTTCTGCCGCTGCGGCGCCTGCCGCTGATGCGCACCGTGCCGCTCATCATTGGCGCGATGACACCGGATGTGCCGTATTTTCTGCCTTGGCGGCTCGCGAAGCACATTCCGCAAGGGGCGACGCATACGCTGGGCGGCATGGTCACACTGGACCTGCCATTCGGGGTCCTGGTGCTGCTGTTCATGTGGGTGCTGCGCGTCCCGCTTGCTGCGCCGCTCGGATCCGCATCTCAGGCCCGGTGTCTCGCGGCGCTGGAACGCTTCGGCAGGCGGCCGATCAACTGGGTGCTGGCGCCGCTGTCGCTGCTCATCGGCTCGTGGACTCACCTCGCCTGGGACTCCTTCACTCATCCGGACGGCTGGTTGGTGTCGCGGATCTCGGCGCTGAGCGCACCGGTATCCTTCTTCTCCTACACGGGTGAGCTGTGTCACGTGCTGCAGTACGCAAGCTCGGTGTTCGGGCTCGCCGCGCTCGCGGTGTGGTTTGCGCGGCTCCCCGGTCCGGCAGCGGAAAGCCGCGGCGGCGAACGCCGGCTCGGCGGCCCGCTGCTGCTGGCCGTGCTGCTGGCGAATGCGGTCGCTGCCGGCGGCATCGAGACGGTGCAGGACCTCGCGGGGCACGCCCTCACGAACTACCACGTGCTCTATCTGTTGCTCACGCGGACCACGGCCTGGTTCGCGCTGCTCTACACGGTCGCCGGGATACTCATCGTCGTCGGGCGGCGGCGTGCCGCCCCGGCCGCCGCCGGCTGAGGGGCCTGCCGAAGTCCTCCGTCCAGTCGATCAGTTGCGGATTCGAGCGGCCGACGGCGAAGGCGATGCCCATCTGCCGGAATCCCGCGGTCATGATGTTGGCGCAGTGCTCCGGGCTCGCGAGCCAGTCGGCGACGGCCTTGCGCGCGGTTGCGACGCCGCTCGCGATGTTCTCGCCCACCATGCTCCAGCGGTAGCCGGCGCGAGCCGCCCGCTCTGCGGGGCTGCTGCCGTCGCTTCCGGTGTGGCTGAAGAAGTCATGCCGCGCCATATCCTGCGAATGCGTGCGGGCCGCACGCGCGAGAGCGGCAGAGAGGGAGAGTGGCGGCGCCGGCGGGAAGCGGCGCGATCCACAGTCGCGTGCGCGCGCTCGCGCCTGGTTCGTCAGCGCGAGCACCCGCCGGCTGATCGCCCCTGCGCTCTGCCGGCGCGGGGGGATGAACGGTTGGGCGACGACGATCCACAGGTGGCGCGCGCCCTGGGGCCAGGCGCCGATCTGGCGCAGGCGCGGATCGGCGAGCAGGCTGCAGAATCGCCGGCTCACCATCCGCTCGACCGCCGCATCGCTGCGCGGCCCGCTGATCTCGATCCAGAGCGAGCGCCGGGCGCCATAGCCGGCGCGCAGCTGCGCCCGCTCGAGCGGCACCCCGCGTGCGAGCAGGCGCGCGGCTTCATCGAGCTTGCGGCTCTCCGTGAGCGGGACGGGTGCGCGCAATGGGCCGGCGCAGTAGGCGGTGCGTGCGCGATTGACCGCGCTGATCGGGTCCGCCAGCCCGGGCGGCGGGCAGAGGAGTAGCAGAATGAGCGCGGCGCGCAGGGCATAGAATAGCCACGCATGTCGACTACCGGAGGCGCGATCGGAATTTCGGTGAAGCCGTACGCGGCGGCGGCGGCCTCCGCCGGCTGGCCGTGGCGCGAGGGAAATCGGTTCCGGTTGCTCGAGGACAGTGACCGGATCTTCCGGCGCATGCTCGAGGCGATCGCAAGCGCGCGCGAGTCGGTGCTGCTCGAGATGTATCTGGTCGAGTCCGGTACCGTGGCGCGGCGCTTCATCGACGCGCTCGCCGCCTGTGCACAGCGGGGGGTGCGGGTGCATGTGCTCTTTGATGGCTTCGGCTCCCTCGGATTGCGCACCGCGGATCGGCGGCGGCTCGCCGCCTCGGGAGCGCATCTGATCTTTTTCAATCCGCTGTCGTGGCGCAAGCGCCTGCAGAATTTTCTGCGCGATCATCGCAAGCTCCTGGTCATCGACGGCGTGCTGGCATTCGTGGGCGGCGTCGGCCTGGCCGACGAATTCATCGACGGCAAGCGCGGCCGCCGCGCCTGGCGCGATCTCATGCTGGAGATCTCGGGGCCGGTGGTGGGCGACTGGCAGATCGTCTTCGCGCGCAACTGGAATCGCAGCGGCGGCTCGCCGGAAATGCCCGTGGCGGTGCCGGAGCCGAGCGAGGAGCCGCAGAGCGCGGCGGGAGCGCTCGGGCGGCTCGCGTTGAGCGAGGCGGGGCACCGCTCGATCCTGGCGAATGATGTCGTCAGGCGGATCGACGGCGCGCGGGGGCGCGCGTGGATCATGAGCGCCTACTTCGTGCCCTCGCGGCGCTTCCGCAAGGCACTGCGCCGAGCCGCGCGCCGTGGTGTCGACGTGCGGTTGCTCGTGCCAGGTCCGAAGACCGACCACCCATGGGTGCGGCATGCGGCACGGCGCTTCTACGGCAAGTTGCTGCGCAATGGTGTGCGCATCTTCGAGTATCAGCCGCGGGTGCTGCACGGCAAGATGGCTCTGTGCGATGAGTGGGTGAGCCTGGGCTCGAGCAACCTCGACCGCTGGAGCTTTCGCTGGAATCTGGAGGCGAACCAGGAGATCGAGAGCGCCGCGTTCGCCGCCGAGGTTGCGGCGATCTTCACCGCCGATTGCGCGGACTCCCAGCAGCTCAGTCGCCGCCAGTGGCGGCGGCGCGCCGCGCTCGATCGGCTGCGCGAGAGCATCGCCGGCGCGCTCGATCGGATTCTCGACCGCTGGCGCCGCCCTAGGGGGCACTGACCGGAGGGGGCGGCACCGGCAGCGAGGAATACAACTCGTCGGTGCGCACGAAGGACAGCAGGAAAGACGACATGATCCGCATTTGGGTATGGTACTGGCGGACGGCCTGCAGCTTGCCGGCTTCCTCGCGCGGATCGAGATCGAAGGCGACGAGCCCGAGCCCGCGGCCCCTCGGCGGCACCGACAGGGGCAGCTTCAGCCGCAGCCCCCGCGGTCTCGGCCAGTCGTGGCCGCCGTGCACGATCCAGAACCGGGCCGCGTCCAACTCGCGGCGGCGGCTCAGCACCTGCAATGTCAGGATGCCGGCCGCGCGGTGATCGGGGTGCTGGTCCTGCGGGCTCGGCGCCAGAACCAACGTTGGGCGAACGCGATCGAGGACGAGCGCGAAGTCCCGCTCCAGGCTCGCGCCGGTGTAGGGATGGCCGGGGCCTACCGCATTCGGGTAGGGCACCCTGTCAGCGCCGGTGAACCGGGAGTGATACGGGACCGTGAAATGGCCGGTGAGCAGGGTCAGGAGTCCGCCGTCGGGATAGCCGAGGAAGAACTGCCGCGCGGGTGCGACGCCGAGGGTGGCGGCGGCCGCCCTGGCCTCGCGCATGCGCTTGCGGGCGAGGTCGCGCATCTTGCTGGGCCTCACACGCAGTGAGCGCTCGATGAAGAGCGAGTCGAGCTCGGAGCCGTCGCCGCTCGTCAGCCACACGATGCTCGCGCGCCCGCCGGCGGCCACCACCCGCTGGATGACCCCTGCGCAGCAAAGCGTCTCATCATCCGGGTGCGGTGAGACGACCAGAAGGGAAGTGTGGGAGTCGATGGGCGGGATGCCGGCCGCCCCGGGCACGGCGATCCACGCCAGGCACAGAGCGGCGCCCAGAAGAGACGACAGGAAGCCGGCGTGCCGGCGGCCGCGCGATACCTCGATGGTCATGGCGCCCCGGAGTGTACTAAAGTGTCAACCGCCTGAACTCAGTGCCGTTTTAAGGGTCCGAGGCTGTAAGAGGTGAAAATGAATCGGGTCAAGGTTCTTGCCTTGTGCGCCGTGGCGGCGCTGCTTGCGGCTTGCGCCACGGAGCCGATGGTGCGCACACGGGCTGCCGAGCAGGTCGATCTTGCCAGCTTCCACACCTATGCCTTTGTGCCGAAGCCCGGTACGGACTCGGGCAAGTACAAATCCCTCACCACCCAGCAACTCGAGAAAGACGTGGGTGCGCAGCTGCAGTCGCGCGGCTACGTGCCGGCTGCGGCCGGGCAGGCCCCTGACCTGCTGGTCGATTTCAAGGCCGCGAGGCACCATCGCGTCGAGGGCTCGATGTTCGGGCCGACCTTCGGCGGGGGCTGGGGCTGGGGCTGGGGACCTTACGGATGGGGACCCTGGGGTCCCTGGGGCGGGGCCGCCGGCGGCTACTACAACCAGGTGCAGACCGTCACCACGGTATCGCTCACGGTCGAGCTCATCGAGCGGGCGGACAATTCCGTCGTGTGGAGCGGCACGGCATTTTCGGAGCTCACCCATCGGGTGCTCGACCACCCTGCGCGCTCCATCGACGAGGCGGTGCATCAGATCTTCGTTCACTTCCCGGTAGCCGTGCGCCACTGATCCGGGCCGCGACCGGCCCCTATCTTGCTGAAACGTCTCCTCGGCCGCTTGCCAGCGGAGGGGATACGTGAACATCGCCATTCTCAATCAGCCTCAGGACCCCATCGTGGCCGGGGAGGAGCAGCGCGGCTCGGTTGCGATCGTCAACTGGGAGCTGGCTCGCTGCCTGGCCCGCCGCCACAAGGTCATCGTGTACGCCCCTCGCAGCCGCGGCCAGCCTCTGCGCGAGCGCTGGCGCGGGATCGAGATCCGCCGGATCCCGTTCGTCGCGCGATCCTTCCACAAGGCCGTGCAGATCTTCGCGGGACGTTTCGGCCGGGGCGCGCCGTACTTCACCTCGAGGTTGTACTACAGGGAGTACTTTTCCCAGGTCGCGCGTGATCTCTCGGCAACCCGCCCGGACATCGTCCATGTACCGGAGCAGATGCAGTTCGCGGCTCTGTTCAAGAGCGTCCTGCCGGCGCTGAAGGTCATCGTCCACGCCCATCAGGATCAGATCGCGAAACTCGATCGCGAGCTGCTGCGGCACTTCCTTGCCGACGTCGATGCGGTCGCAACCGTGTCCGACTTCGTGACTGCGCGCGCTCGCGCGCGGCTGCCGGAGATGGCGCCACGAATACAAACCGTCGGCAACGGAGTGGACGTGGCGCGGTTCAGCCCCGCACGGCGCGCGCATGAGCCCCACGGACGCGAGCAGGGCAAGCGCCCCGTCCGCCTGCTCTATGTCGGCCGGATAGCCCCGGACAAGGGAGTCCATCTGTTGACCGCAACGGTCGACCAGCTGATCCGTGAGGGGGCTTCCCTGGAGCTGACGCTGATCGGCAAGCCGGGCCTCATGCCCTTCGATCTGCTGAGCCGGCTGCTGAGCGGCGATCGGGAGGCTCTCGAGGCGGTGCGGGAGTTCTACGGCAACTCGCTGCGCACCTGGCTCGCGAAGGAGGTGCTGCACCAGGGGCGAAGCTACTGCGATGCGCTGCGCGCGCGGCTCTCGCCGGCGGCGGCAGCGCGCATGCGATTCGCCGGCACGGTGCCGCAGCCGGCGCTCATCCGGGCCTATCGCTCCGCGGACCTCCTCGTCTTGCCGTCGATCTGGCAGGAGTCGTACGGACTGCCGGTGGCGGAGGCGATGGCCTGCGGGGTGCCGGTGCTCGCGACCGCGAGCGGCGGCGTGCCGGAGCTCATGGAGGACGGCGTCACCGGCAGACTCATACCGCGGCTGGACGAGCAGGCTCTGGCTCGCGCGCTGCGCGAGATGACGGCGGACCTGCCGCGCCTGCGCGAGATGGGCCGGGTGGCGCGGACGCGCGCGCAGCGGCTGCTCACCTGGTCGCGCAGCGCCGAGCGCCTCGAGCGGCTCTACCTCGGCGCCATCGCGGCGCCGCTCGAGTTGCGTCCCTCCATCGCCGCGGACGGCCCTCCCTCCGTCGATGTCGCATGACGGCGCGCCGCGCCGAGCCGGTAGGTGAATCCGGTCCGGGATTTGCTCGAGCCCGATCTGGCATGGCGCATCTTTCCCGACAGCGGGAGGCTCGCCGCCGAGGGAGCCGAGGCGGTCTTTCATTTCGCCGCCGCGGTCGGAGTCGGCCAGACTGCGCCGCCCGGGGCTCGTGGCATGAGTAGGAGGGCGAGCACTCCGGAGGGACCGCTCACGCTCATCACCGGCGGCGCCGGATTCATCGGCACCAACCTCGCCGACCGGCTGCTGTCGCAAGGGGCGCCCGTTCTGCTGTTCGACGATCTTTCCCGGGCCGGCGTGGAGCGCAATCTCGCGTGGCTGCGGACCCGCCACCGGGGGAGGCTGCAGGTCCAGATCGCGGATGTGCGCGATTTCCAGGCGGTGCGCCGTGCCGTGGAGCGCGCCGACCGGATCTTCCACCTTGCCGCGCAGGTGGCGGTTGCGACCAGCCTGACCGATCCGGTGCGCGACTTCGAGATCAACGTCCGGGGCACGCTCAACGTCCTCGAGGCTGCGCGCACGCGAGCGCGGCCGCCGCCGATTCTTCTCACGTCCACCAACAAGGTCTACGGGGCGTTACCCGATGTCGAGCTCGAGCGGCGCGGGCGGCGGTACGTGCCGGCTGAGGCGCGGCTCGCGTCCTTGGGGATCGATGAGCGGCGGCCGCTCGATTTCCACAGCCCCCATGGCTGCTCCAAGGGCGCCGCGGACCAGTACGTGCTCGACTACGCGCGCTGCTTCGGCATGCCGGCGGTGGTGTTCCGGATGAGCTGCATCTACGGACCGCATCAGTGCGGCACCGAGGATCAAGGGTGGGTCGCGCACTTCCTGATGCGGGCGCGCGAGCAAGGGACGCTCACGATCTACGGCGATGGCTGTCAGGTGCGGGACGTTCTCTTCGTCGAGGATCTGGTGGATGCGCTCCTGCGGGCGATGCGCGGCATCGATCGGCTTTCCGGCCAGGCATTCAACATCGGCGGCGGACCGGGTAACGCCGTCAGCCTGCTCGAGCTGCTGGATGTCATGCGCGCATGCCTGGGGCTCCCGGTACGCGCCGAGCACGCGGACTGGCGCAGCGGTGATCAGCGCTATTACGTGACCAACAGCGGCAAGTTCTGCGCTGCGACCGGATGGTCGCCCGCCATCCCGGTGTCTGAAGGATTGGGCCGCCTGCAGGACTGGCTCGTGGCGGCGGTTCCCACGCCAGTGAAGGAGTCCGGGCCGGCGCCGGAACAGGCACCGGCACCGCGGGCGGCATTGTCGTGAGGAGCGTGCGCTTGCGCCAACCTCGCGTGTTGGCCATCGAGCCTGTCGATGCACCGGCCGCCGGCCCGGGCGAGGCGCGGGTAAAACCGGAAGGCCGCGGCGTCTGCGGGTCCAATCTCCCCATCTGGGAAGGCCGGCCATGGTTGCGGTATCCGCCCGATCCCGGCGCGCCGGGGCAGAAAGGATGGGGCACGGTCGTCGATGCGGTGGGCCGCGCGGCCCGGCTGAAACGGCTGCGCGCGGCAATCGGGGAGCAGGCGCGGGCCTGCGGCGAGGCGTGCGGGGAGAAAGCGCGCTAGCGCTACCGCGACTTCGGTAGAATGGTCATCCGAGGCCCTCGTGGCGGGCCGCACGAGAACACCAAATCATGGCTTCCGGGCGCGCACCCGCACGCAAGACGAGCCGCCGCAGCCGGCGCGGCACCACCATCCACGATGTGGCCCGCAGGGCGGGCGTCTCCCCCATGACCGTGTCCCGCGTCGTCAATGGCGAGCGCAATGTGCGTGAAACCACCCGCGCCGCGGTGCTCGCAGCCGTCAAGGAACTGCGGTATGCGCCCAACCCCGCCGCGCGCAGCCTCGCCGGTGCGCAGAGCCTGCGGATCGGGCTGCTCTATGCCAACCCCAGCGCCGCTTATCTGAGCGAATTCCTCCTCGGCGCGCTCGATGAGAGCAGCCGCAAGAGTGCCCAACTCCTGCTGGAGAAGTGCGAGGTCAGCTCGCCGTCGGCGGAGCGCGCTGCGGTGCGCAGGCTGATCGACGGCTCGATCGCGGGGGTGATCCTGCCGCCGCCGGTCTGCGAGTCCCATGTCATTCTCGCGGAGCTCAAGAAGGCGGCCATCCCCACGGTCGCGGTCGCGACCGGGCGATTCCGCTCCGATGCGTCCTGCGTGCGGATCGATGACTTCAAGGCCGCCTACGAGATGACCCGTTATCTGCTGTCCCTGGGGCACCGGCGCATCGGCTTCATCAAGGGCCACCCCAACCAGACGGCGAGCGGCGAGCGCTGGCTCGGGTTCGAGACGGCGTTGCGCGAAGCGGAATGCAAGCCGCAGCCGCCGGTGATCGAGCAGGGATTCTTCAGCTACCGTTCCGGGCTCGAGGCCGCCGAGAAGCTGTTGGCGGCGAACCCGCGTCCGACCGCGATCTTCGCGAGCAACGACGACATGGCGGCGGCCGCGGTATCCGTGGCGCATCGGCGCGGGCTCGATGTGCCGCGCGACCTGTCGGTGGTCGGGTTCGACGACACGGCGATCGCCACGACGGTGTGGCCGGAGCTCACCACCATCCGCCAACCGACCGCGACCATGGCCGAAGTGGCGCTCGACCTCCTCATCCGCGAGATCCGCAAGCGCCGCGACGGGCTGCCCGCCACGGCCGTCGATCATCTGGTACCGCACGAGCTGATCGTGCGCGAGTCGGCCGCGGCCCCGCCACCCGAGAGCCCGGACGCCGCCCGATAGAGACTCCCCGGCATCGCCCCGGCGCCGAGCCTCCGTGCCTCTAAGCCGTCCCGACCTCGCAGAAGAACAGATGCGCCGGCAGGACGTTGAGCGGCTCGAACTTGCGCCGGACATAGTGAAAGATGCGCTGCAGGTCTTCGAGCACGCGCGTGGAGAACTGGAACACGAGAAAGGCGCCGCCTGAGGCGAGCGCCTTGGAGGTATTGCGCAGGATGCGCTCGCGAACCTCCGCCGGTATGGTGCTGAAGGGAATTCCCGAGATGATGTAGTTGGCTTTGCCGCGGCCGACGCGCTCGAGAATCTCGCCCACCCCCTCCGCCGAGCCCTCCACCACCGTCAGCCGCTCATCGGGCAGGGCCGAGCGCAGGTGGGTGACGAAGTCCGGGTTCAACTCGATGGCGATCAGGACCGCATCGGAGCGCATGCGCCGCAGGATCTCAGCGGTGATGCAGCCGACGCCGGGTCCGTACTCCACGATGACCCGCGCCTCGTTCCAGTCGATCGGCTGCAGCAGCTGCTTGATGAGAAACCTCGAGCTCGGGATTATCGAGCCGAGCATGCGCGGGTGGCGGAAGAAATTGCGCGCGAACAGCAGGGCGTCCCCCGCCCGTGTCCGGCTTGGTATTGGCTGATTCTTCGACACGTTGTGCTCTGCCTGGGTGATGCTCATTGCAAACTCTCACATTATGCGCAGGTTCCGGCTGTCCGTCACCGTGGCCTCAGCCGCCCGACCGCCTGGCGTCATAGCCCAGCTGGCGCAGCTGCGCAACCAGGCGGTCGCGGTGCTCGCCCTGAATCTCGATGGTTCCGTCCCTGACGGCGCCGCCGGCGCCGCAGAGCCTCTTCAGGCGGGTGGCGAGCGCCTCGAGATCCGGGGCGGCAAGCGGTAGGCCCGAGATGATCGAGACGCCCTTACCCCCGCGCCCGGCAACCTCGCGGCCGACGCGAACCCGCGGGGGAACGGGGGCCCTGCTGCCTTTAGGGGAGCTCATGGCCTTATTTTAAACCTTATGCCCAGCCGCGGAGCATAACTTGCTCGGGACCTGCGGAGGAATCCGGTCATGGCAGCGCGATCCATCTCATCCCTCACCATCGCCTTCGGCCTGGTGGCGATCCCGGTGAAGCTCTACTCCGCCACCGTCGGCTCCGAACGGCTGCGCTTCCACCTGCTGCACGCGAAGGACGGCTCTCGCCTGAAGCAGCAGTATGTTTGCCTGGAGGAGCAGCGGGTGGTCGGCCGCGAGGAGATCGTCAAGGGCTATGAGTTCGCCAAAGACCAGTATGTGATGTTCACTCCCGAGGAGCTGAAGGCGTTGGAGGAGGCCGGTACCCACAGCGTCGAGGTCGAGCGGTTCGTGCCGCTTGCCGCCGTCGATCCAGTGTATTTCGAGAGGACCTACTATCTGGCCCCGGATCAGGGTGGCGCCAAGCCGTTCACGCTCTTCGTGACCGCGCTGCGGGAGAGCGGACGCTGCGCGGTGGGCCGCTGGGCGAGTCACGGGAGAGGCCACGTGGTCATCGTGCGGCCCATCGGCGATGCGCTCGCGCTGCACCAGCTGCATTTCGCGCCGGAAGTGCTGTCCGCCGAGACCCTCGGTGTCGAGAGCGCCAAGGTGCGCGAGGCGGAGCTGACGCTGGCCCGCCAGCTCATCGATCAGCAGAGCCTCGAGACATTCGATCCGGCCGCGTATCCGGATGAGGTCAAGGCGCGGGTCGAGGCGGCAATCCAACGCAAGGTGGAGGGCCGTGAGGTCACGGTTGCCGAGCCGCGCCCGGCGCCCGGGGGCAACATCGTGGATCTCATGTCGGCTCTGAAGGCCAGCCTGGAACGGAGCTCGACGGCATCCAACCGGGGCGGCTCGACCGGCCGTGCTTCGACACGGCGCGCGCCGAAGCGCGCGCCTGAGACGCGCCCGGCCCGCGCTCATGCGCGCGCCCACCGCAAGGCCGCGCATTCCTGATGTCGCGGACGGCCGACGCCGCGAAGGTCTCTCGGCATATCGATTGCGTGGGATGTCTGGTCAACATCAGTCAAAGGTGCCCCCATGAACACTGCACGCCTGCTCTTCGTTTTCGCGGCCTCGAGCCTCGCCGGTATGGCCTATGCGCAGACTCAGCCCGCTCCCTCCAACCAGCCGAACGCGCCCCCCGGCTACAACGCTCGCAACCCGCACCAGCGCGAGATGAGGAGCGTGGGTCCGAAGGAGGCAGCTTCGCCCAACAGCCGGGCGGCTCCCGGGTCGGGACTCTCGACCGGGCAAACCGGCAGCATGGCCGCCCCGCACAGCCGGACGGCTCCCGGGTCGACACTCGATACACCGGCAAGCTCGCAGCTCAACCACGCGCAAGCCATGAAGATGGCCTCGGCCGGCCCCGCCGGTGCGCGCTCCTGGTCCCAGATGCCCGTGCAGACCGCTTCCGGGCAGTCTCTGGGGTCGGTCTCGCGCGTGGTCCCGGGCCTGAACGGCCGTCCGAGCTCGGGCTACGTGCTGGTGTCCGGCGCTCATGGCATGAGCGTCCCCGTCGCTTACCGGACTGCGCAGTCCATGGTGCGCAACGGCAAGCTGGTCCTCGACCGGTCCCGGTTCGAGCATGCGCCTAAGGTCACGCGGGAGGACCTGCAGAACCGTTCCGACCACGCCTGGCGGATCAAGGCTGACCGGTATTGGAGCGCCAAAGGTGCCAGCCACAGGCGCCGATAGAGAGTTCGTTGCGCCATCGGGCCGAAATGCGAACCGATTGGAACGCGCATTGCGCGTTCAGGGCGGTAAAATTCGCACCGCGCCAGACCCTGGCGGTGGTGAAAAGGCTCGTTCCCGATGGCCCAACGGTCGCGTTTGCACGTCCCCCGCCCACCGGCCCGCCCGGGTGAAGAGCCGGATTTCAGCTATCTGAGCCTCTCACCGGCGGGTGCGGTGCCCCGGCCCGATGCCAGGGCTCCTGCCCGTACGGTCGAGAGCCTCGGCCGGGATCTGGTGCGCGTGCTCGATGAGGAGGGGCGCGCGGTGGGGCCCTGGAACCCGCACCTCGAGCCCGAAGAGCTGCAGGTGGCGCTGCGCCACATGCTGCTCACGCGCCTCTTCGACGACCGCATGCAGCGCATGCAGCGCCAGGGGCGGATTTCCTTCTACATGAAGTCGACCGGCGAGGAAGCCGTATCGGTCGCGCAGGGCATGGCGCTGCAGCCGGGCGACATGCTCTTCCCCTCGTATCGCAACCAGGGCCTCTTCATCGTCCGCGGGCGAAGCCTGGTCGATCTGATGTGTCAGTGCCTGTCGAACACCCGGGACATGTGCCGCGGGCGTCAGATGCCCATCATGTATCACTGGGGCGCGGGCAACATCTTCTCGATCTCGGGCAACCTCGCCACGCAGTTTCCCCAGGCGGTGGGCTGGGCGATGGCCGCGGCCATCAAGGGCGAGGATCACATCGCCGCGGCATGGATCGGCGAGGGCGCCAGCGCCGAGGCGGATTTCCACCATGGCATGACCTTCGCGGGGGTCTACCAGGCGCCGGTCATCCTCAACATCGTCAACAACCAGTGGGCGATCTCGACCTTCCAGGGCTTTGCCGGCGGCGAGCGGCGCAATTTCGCGGAGTACGGCCCGGGATACGGCATTCCCGGGGTCCGTGTCGACGGCAACGATTTCCTCGCGGTTTACGGCGTCACCCGCTGGGCGGCGGAGCGGGCCCGCCAGAGCGGCGGTCCGACGCTGATCGAGCACGTCACCTACCGGGCCGGCGCGCATTCGACCAGCGACGATCCCTCGCGCTACCGGCCGAAGGAGGAGGGGTCGGCGTGGCCCCTGGGCGATCCGATCGCGCGCCTGAAGCAGCACCTGATCGGCCTCGGTGAATGGTCCGAGGAGCGCCACGCCGCGCTCGAGAAGCAGCTCGAGGCCCACGTGCTCGCCTGTTGGAAGGAGGCGGCGGCCTTCGGGACGCTGACGGAGGGACCGACGCTCGATCCGGCAACCATGTTCGAAGATGTCTTCCACGACATGCCGCCGCACCTGGCGCGCCAGCGCGAGGAGCTGATGCGCCTGGCGGCCGCGCAGCCGGCCAGGGGATCGCCGGAGGAGAGAAGCCTCGATTCCCGTTCCGCCGCGGTCGCGAAGGAGGGCTGAGCGATGGCGCACATGAACATGGTTCAGGCGCTCAACTCCGCCATGGACATCATGCTGGAGCGTGACCCGCGCGTGGTCGTTCTGGGCGAGGATGTCGGCTACTTCGGCGGCGTGTTCCGCTGCACGGACGGGCTGCAGCGCAAGTACGGCGAGCACCGGGTGCTCGATACCCCCATCGCGGAGGGCGGCATCGTCGCGGCGGCCATCGGCATGGGCGTGAACGGGCTGAAGCCGGTGGCGGAGATTCAATTCGCCGACTACATCTATCCGGCCTTCGACCAGATCGTGAGCGAGCTCGCACGGCTGCGGTACCGCACCGCGGGGGAATTCTCGGCTCCCGTGACGATCCGCACGCCTTGCGGCGGCGGCATCCGCGGCGGCCAGACGCACTCGCAAAGCCCTGAAGGCATCTTCACGCACGTCTGCGGCATCAAGGTGGTGATGCCCTCGAATCCGTACGATGCCAAGGGGCTGCTCATCAGCTCGATCGAGGACGAGGACCCGGTCGTGTTCTTCGAGCCCAAGCGGCTCTACAACGGCCCCTTCGACGGCGATCCGCACAAGCCGGCCGTGCCCTGGAGCACGCATCCCAAGGGGGCGGTGCCGGACGGGTACTACAAGGTTTCCCTGTCGAAGGCCGAGATCGTCCGTCCGGGGAATGACGTGACCGTACTGGCGTACGGCACGATGGTGCACGTGGCAGAGGCCGCCGTCAGGCTCGCCAATGTCGATGCCGAGATCATCGACGTGCGGGCGCTGGCGCCGCTCGATACCGACACGCTCTGCTCGTCGGTCTGCAAGACGGGCCGCTGTGTCATCGTCCACGAGGCAACCCGCTACAGCGGTTTCGGCGCGGAACTCGCGGCGACGGTGCAGGAGGAGTGCTTCTGGCACCTGGAGGCGCCGATCGCCCGGGTCACCGGTTGGGACACGCCGTATCCCCACGCGTTCGAGTGGGAGTATTTCCCCGGTCCGGCGCGCATCGCGGCGGCGCTCACGCGCGTGCTGGAGGACAGATGAGCCGGTACGTGTTCAAGCTGCCGGACCTCGGTGAGGGCACCGTCGAGGCGGAGATCATCGGCTGGCGCGTGAAGCCGGGCGACGAGGTGTCGGAGGACGAGGTACTCGTCGAAGTGATGACGGATAAGGCGGCGGTGGAGGTGCCGGCGCCGGTGAGCGGGAAGATCGTTTCAACGACCGGGCAGCCGGGCGACATGGTGGCGGTAGGCGCGGAGCTGGTGGTGCTGGAGACGGCGGCCGACGCCCCGGCTGCGGCGCCGCCTGCCGCGCAGCCGCCCGCCGCGGCCAGCGGCGGCGCCCCGGCCCGTGGGCAATCCGCTGCAGCGACGCCCGCGGGGGCCGCCGGGGGCAATGGTGAAGCGCGTCATGCGGCGCACTCGGCCGGTGACGGCAGCCCCAACGGCAGCGGAGCACGCCCATTGGCCGAGCCGGACCGCAACCGGCGCGTGCTGACTTCACCGGCGATCCGGCGCCGGGCAAAGGAGGCCGGCATCGACCTGCGGCAGGTCGCCGGCTCGGGTCCGCAGGGGCGCATCGTGCGGCAGGATTTCGAGGCGTATGCCGCTGCGCGATCGCAGGGGCGCTCCCCTTCGGCGGCGCTGACCCCACTGCCGGCTAGCGCGGCGGCTCGCCCGGCCGCGCCGGCCCAGCGCTCTTGCGCTGGAACCGAAGAGATCAAGGTCATCGGCATCAGGCGGGTGATCGCGCAGCGCATGAGCGACGCCAAGCGCAACATCCCGCACTTCTCCTATGTCGAGGAGGTGGACGTGACGGAGCTGGAGGCGCTGCGCCGGCACCTCAATACGAAGCTCGAGCCGGGCACGCCCGCGCTCACGTACCTGCCCTTTCTGGCGCTGGCCCTGGTCCGGGTGGTCGAGGATTTCCCGCAGTGCAACGCGCATTACGATGCGGAACGGGGTGTCATCGTGCGCCATCGCGCCGTGCACCTCGGCATCGCGACTCAGACGCCGGACGGGCTGAAGGTGCCGGTCGTGCGGGACGCGCAGCTGCGCTCACTGTGGGACGTCGCCGCCGAGATGCGGCGCGTGACCGAAGCGGCGCGCGCCAACAAGGCCGCGCGCGAGGAGCTGTCCGGCTCGACCCTCACCCTGACCAGTCTGGGCAAGCTGGGCGGCATCGTCAGCACGCCCATCATCAACGCGCCCGAAGTCGCCATCATCGGGATCAACCGCGCCGTCGAACGGCCGATGGTCGTGGGCGGCGCCATCACCGTGCGGCGCATGATGAATCTGTCCTCGTCCTTCGATCACCGGTTCGTCGACGGCTATGACGCGGCCGCCATGATCCAGGCATTGAAGGAGCGCATCGAGCATCCGGCGACGATCTTCGTCGGCTGATCCGCAGCGCCGGGTGCATGCCGGGCCCGCGGATCAGCCGTCCTCGGTCGCCTCCCTGCCGAGGATCTCGTCCCTGACATCGTCGATCTCGCGTGCGCGGGACGGCCGAACCCTCGCGCCCTCGCACCGTTCCGGCCGGGGACAGCGGGTGCTGCGCGGGCAGATGATGCGCGCGGGCCGCTCCAGGGCGTCTTCGATCCAGGCGATGTTGAGGACGTTGGCCACGGCCACCAGGGCATCGGCGGCGGCTTTCGGGATGCGGCCCTCGCCGCGGCGGTGCACGCACTCCGTGAAGATGCTGCCGGTGATCTCCTGACTCGAGACACCGTTGGCATCCAGCGCCGGCGCGAGATCCACGCCGACCGAGAGAACGTGCGGGTTGCCGGCCATATCCTTCACGCGGCGGGAATGACAGCAGTAGAGGAGGGAGCGCTCGCCATCGCGCAAAACGGAGATCTGCGAGCCGGTCTCGCCGCGAGGCGCATCGATCATGCGGAAGACGGCCCAGTTGGGGCAGGGGTCGCTCACCTGGGCGAGGTTGCCCCACGGCAGGGGAATGCCGTTGCCGCGATATACGGCGCGCAGGTATCCGGGCGGATAGGCGTCGAAGAAGTGCCAGTAGGGATAGGGCGAGACCTTGGTCATCCGGCGCATGATGACGGCCGGTGTCAGCTCGAGCCGGCTGCCGGCCTCGACCCGGTAGCGCTCGCGCGCGAGAAAACGCCTGAACGGGACGCGGGGGGCGAGCAGGGCGCCGGCGAAGAAGCTGCACTCGAAGTCCCGCCACGCGTGCAACACGTCCTGGGCGTTCATGCCCGCGGTGTCCGAGCTGCCCTCGGGACTGCCGCCCATCTCTCCGCCGGTGGCATGCGCCGACCTCATGCCGTCGCCGCCGTGCAGCACCTTGTGCGCGATGTGAGCCGCCAGGTCGAACTTCAGCCGCGCGGGGTCCGACTGCAGCGCGCGGTTGGCATAGATGATCCGCGGCGGCTCGAAGAAGGAGCGCACCATGCTGCGAACCTCCCGGTCCTTGTCGCGCGCGAGCACGGGCTTTCTCTCGAACCAACGGACCTCCAGACCGTGGCGCCGGCAGAGGCGCAGCAGGTCTTCGACGGCCAGTGGGAATTTGCGCTCACCGACACCGTCCGCCGCGCGCTCGAGGTCGGGGAAGTCGTTGCGCGACATCTCCTGGTGGGAGCGGATGAGAAGGTGCGCGAACTGCCGCCCGCTGGTACCGGTCTGCGCGAGGAGTTCCGGGATCGCCGCCTGCAGCACGTCCTTCGAGAAGAGAAAGCCGGGCTCGAGCGGCACCTTGGCCGCGCCTCCGGAGGGGGCCGCCGGGGCCGGCGGGTCGAGGTCCACGCTCTCGTCCAGGAACCACTCCGGATCGCGTTGGAATACCGCGGCCAGAAGCTCGAGCGTTTCCGGCGCGGGCGAGCGCTTGCCGCTCTCGATCATGCTCAGGTACGAGACCGAGGGCGCGCGCTGCGCATCCCGCTGGATGCAGCGCGCCGACAACTCCTCGAGCGTGAGGCCGTTGCGCTTGCGGATCGAACGCAGCTTGGCGCCAAGGAAGTGCCCTTTGCGCAGCAGTTGTGTCATGGGGGCGGAACACCGGGCGGGATTCGGTGTGAAATTAACATTGTGAAGTTTCTGTAGTCAAATTCGCGTTCCGGGGCGGGGTATGCTCCTTCCCCATGAACGCCAGACCCGATGAGCTCGTCTATTCCCGGGAGCCGGCCGGCTCCCCCGTGGAGATCCTCGGACCGCGGATCGACCGATCCGCGGAGGTCCTGACACCGCTCGCGCTGCAGCTGCTCGCCAGCCTCCATCGGCGATTCAACGCGCGGCGCCTCGAGCTGTTGGACGCGCGCGGGCGCCGGCAGCAGGAGCTCGACGGCGGCGCGCTGCCTGACTTCCTGCCCGAGACCGCCGAGGTGCGCGCCGGCGACTGGCGCATCGCCCCGGTGCCTGAGGATCTCAAGGACCGCCGCGTCGAGATCACGGGCCCCGTCGAGCGCAAGATGATCATCAACGCGCTCAACGCGCCGGTCCGCTGCTTCATGGCGGATTTCGAGGACTCCTGCGCGCCGACGTGGGAGAACATCGTGCGCGGTCAGATCAATCTCGCCGATGCCATCCGGCGCACCATCAGCCACGCGGATCCGGCGACCGGAAAGGTCTATCGGCTCGCGCAGCAGACGGCCACCCTGATCGTGCGACCGCGAGGCTGGCACTTGCCGGAGAAGCACGTTCTGGTCAACGGCGAGCCCGTTTCGGGCGCGCTGTTCGATTTCGCGGTCTACCTCGCCAACAATCACGAGGCGCTGGCGCGCGCCGGAACGGGCCCCTATTTCTACCTGCCGAAGCTGGAGAGCCACCTCGAGGCGCGCCTGTGGAACGACGTGTTCCTCGCCGCACAGGATGCGCTCGGCATCCCGCGCGGCACCATCAAGGCGACGGTGCTGATCGAGACGATCCTCGCCGCGTTCGAGATGGACGAGATCCTCTACGAGCTGCGCGAGCACTCCGCGGGACTTAACTGCGGGCGCTGGGACTACATTTTCAGTTTCATCAAGAAGTTCCGCAACCGTGCGGACTTCCTGCTGCCCGACCGGGCCAGCGTCACGATGGAGAGGCACTTCCTCAAGTCCTACGTCGATCTGCTGATCAAGACCTGCCACCGCCGCGGCGCCCATGCCATGGGCGGGATGGCGGCGCAGATCCCGATCCGCGATGACCCCAAGGCCAACGAGGCGGCGATGGCGCGGGTGCGCGCCGACAAGCTGCGGGAGGCGAATGCCGGACACGACGGGACTTGGATCGCGCATCCGGGCCTCGCGGCGATCGCCCGCGACGCCTTCGATTCCGTGATGAAAGGGCCCAACCAGCTGAGCGTTTTGCGCGCCGAGGTCGAGGTCACCCCGCAGGATCTGCTGCGGGTGCCGCAGGGGCAGATCACCGAGGGCGGCCTGCGCAGCTGCATCCGCGTGGGCGTGCAGTACATCGAAGCCTGGCTGCGGGGCTCGGGTTGTGTCCCCCTCTACAACCTGATGGAAGACGCCGCAACGGCCGAGATCTGTCGGGCGCAGCTCTGGCAATGGCTGCATCACGGCGCCCGGACCAGCGACGGCGCCGCGGTGACGCCGGAGCGGTTCGATCGTCTGCTCACGGAGGAAATCGACCGCATCCACGATGAGGTCGGGCCCGGGAGGCTGAGCAACGGCGTCTTCCCGACCGCCGTCCGCCTCTTCGAGCAGATGACCAAGCAGGACGAATTCGACGAGTTCCTGACCCTTCCCGCGTACGAGCTGCTTGCCTGACGGGCGACGGAGACCGATATCATGACTGCGATACGACCGCTTCCAACTGCAGATGAGCTGCGACGCGCCTGGAGCGAGAGCCCGCGCTGGCTCGGCATCGAGCGCGGCTACCGCCCGGAGGACGTGGTGCGCCTGCGCGGCACGATCCCGGTGGAGCACTCGATCGCCAGGATCACCGCCGAGAAGCTGTGGCGCTATCTCAACGAGAAGCCCTTCGTCAACGCGCTCGGCGCCCTCACGGGCAACCAGGCGATGCAGCAGGTGAAGGCGGGCCTGGATGCGATCTACCTCTCCGGCTGGCAGGTCGCCGCCGACGCCAACCTCTCCGGTGAGATGTATCCGGACCAGTCGCTCTACCCGGCCGACTCGGTGCCGGCCGTGGTGCGCCGCATCAATTCCACGCTGAGGCGCGCGGACGAGATTCACCATGCCGAGGGCAATGGCGCGTTCGACTGGCTGAAGCCCATCGTTGCCGATGCGGAAGCCGGCTTCGGCGGCGTCCTCAACGCCTTCGAGCTGATGAAGCAGATGATCGAGGCCGGCGCGGCGGGCGTTCATTTCGAGGATCAGCTGTCCTCGGCGAAGAAATGCGGCCACATGGGTGGCAAGGTGCTCGTGCCGACGCAGGAGGCGACAGCCAGGCTGGTCGCCGCGCGCCTGGCGGCCGACGTTTGCAACGTGCCCACCATCCTCGTTGCGCGCACGGATGCGGAAGCCGCGAATCTCCTGACCTCGGATGTGGACGAGCGCGACCGGCCGTTCATCGACGCCTCCAAGGGGCGGACCGCGGAAGGCTTCTACCACGTGAAGGCGGGCCTCGAGCAGGCCATCGCCCGGGCCTGCGCCTATGCGCCGTTCGCCGACCTCGTATGGTGCGAGACGGGCAAGCCCGATCTCAAGGAGGCGCGGGCTTTCGCGGAGGCCGTTCACCAGCGCTTCCCGGGAAAACTCCTCGCCTACAACTGCTCACCGTCCTTCAACTGGAAGCGCAAGCTCGACGATGCCGACATCGCGAAATTCCAGCGGGAGCTCGGCGCCATGGGCTATCGCTTCCAGTTCATCACGCTGGCCGGCTTCCACGCGCTCAACTTCTCGATGTTCGAGCTCGCCCGCGGTTACAAGGCGCACCAGATGTCCGCTTACGTGGCTCTGCAGCAGGCGGAGTTCGCCGCCGAGCAGCACGGCTACACCGCGACGAAGCATCAGCGGGAGGTGGGCGCTGGGTATTTCGATGAGGTGACGCAGGCGGTCTCCGGCGGCGCTTCGTCCCTCACGGCCCTGAAAGGCAGCACGGAGCTGCAGCAGTTCGAGCGGGCCTCCTAGGAAGCCCGCCCCGTAAACCCATCAGGGATGTGGTGCTGCGCTGGACCGGGCACGATGCCCGGATCCAGCGCTAATCCATTTGGCGGCGCCTAATCAACAATGCTTATGGCGCCATAGCCCCGCTTTCGCATATTTCCTCTCATTGCTCCGGAGTCGCAATGAGAGCCCTGATCCGCAACGTCGTGCTGCCCGTGCACCGCTGGACCGCGCTGAGCGTCGGTCTGGTGGCGCTATGGATGGCGCTCACGGGGCTGGGGCTCCTCTTTCGGGCGCAGCTCGATCCGGCGCTCGATCGCGGCCTGGAGACGGTCGCCGCCTGCAGCAGCCCGCGGCCTCTGGATGAGCTCGTGGCGCGGGCACGGCTCGCGCATCCGGATGGCGTCCTGCGCCTCGTCGGTATCGAGGGCAGCCCCACGCGCTCCACCTGGGTCCGGTTCGCCAACGGCGACACCGTGTACGCCGATCCCTGCAGCGGGCGAGTCCTCGGCGATCTGAACAAGTACCGGGGCCTCTTCGGGACCCTGGAGTACCTGCATCGCCTCGAGTTTCTCGCGGGCGCCAGCCATGCCGCGGCAGGCACGGTGGCCCTCGCATTCGCGCTGATCATCGTCATCGGCGGCCTGGCCATCTGGTGGCCGGTGTCCCTCAAGGGGCTGCGATGGTCGATCACGTTCGCCATGCGGCCGGCCGGCCGCGCCCGGCTGATGCGGATTCACCGGGCCACAGGGTTCTGGATCTGCCTGATCGCCCTCGCCAGCGCGCTCACGGGGCCGATCGACAGCTTTCACTGGTACCCGCGCGTGATCGAAGCGGTCACCGACTCGGCACCGGGCCATCCCCGGCCTGCGGCCGTCGCTGTGAGCCGCGCCCCACGGCTGACGCTGCAGGCGCTCTGGCAGCACGCTCAGCAGGTGACACCGGATCCACAGGAGGCGCTGCTCCTCATGCCCAAGAGCGCGGCTTCGCCCGTGGAGCTCGACATCATCGAGCGCTCGGCACCCAATCACCAGGCGGTCAGTTTCCTCTATCTCGATCCCCATAGCGGCCGGGTGCTCGGCTTTGCGCCGTACGCCGCCAGCAGTCTCGCGAACAAGATCATGACCTGGGGGATCGCCATTCACGCGGGGCAAGCGGGCGTCCCGGCACAGATGGCATTGCTGGCGGGCGTCCTCGGCATCCTGGTGCTCGGGTATACCGGCTTCTCCAGCTACATCCGGCGCCGCCGCGGAGCGCGGCGCCAGCGCACGCGCGCCGCGCCGCTCAACGTGCACACCTGAGCGATATCCGCCCGTGCGCCTCCCCATCCTCGCCCCGATCTGTTGCCTCGCCCTTTCGGTGCCCATGGCGCATGCGGCGCCGGCCGACGATCTCCCCGCCTACCATCCACAGGCACACGTGAGCGGCACGATCCGCGTCTGGGGCAGCCCCGATGACGGCTGGCTGATCGAGGAGCTGGAGGCCGGATTCCGCAAGTACCAGCCGGGCATACGATTCCAGAACAGCCTGCACGGGCCCGAGTCGACCTTCGCATCCGTATACATGGACGTGGCCGACGTAGCCTTCATGGCCCGTGAGATCCGAGTGCCGCTGGAGACCATGGCGTTCGAATGGGTGCACCAGTATCCGCCGTTCGAGATCGGGATCGCCAATGCCGGGCTCGGCGCCGATCACTGCTCGCCCCGCCCGGCGGTCGACCTGGCGTTTTTCGTCAACCAGGCGAATCCGCTCTCGTGCCTGACTCTGCGGCAGCTCGATGACATCTTCGCCGCCGATCACCGCCGCGGAGGCGCCAACATCCGCCGCTGGGGCCAGTTGCGGCTCGCCGGCGCCTGGTCGCGCCGCCCGGTCCATGTCTACGGAATGGCGCCGGACAATATTTCCTCCGTGTACGTCCGACGGGCAGTGCTCGCCGGCAGCCGCAAATGGAATTCCCATTACCGCATCGTCGCGGGTGGGTGGAGCGAGGCTTTGGAGAGCGTGGCGCGAGATCCCGACGGGATCACGTTCGCGCCGCCAGTGCCGGGCAATACGGGGGCGAAGGCCCTGCGGCTCGCCGCCGGCCGGCAGAGCCCCTGTCGGGCGCTGAGGGCACGGACCGCGCGGGCGCGAACCTACCCCCTGGTGCGCACCGTCGATGTCGCGTTGGACCGGGCGCCCGGAACGCCCATCGACCCCAAGGTGAAGGAATTCCTGCGCTTCATCCTGAGCCGCGAGGGACAGCGCATCGTCGTCAGCGACGGCGCGTACCTGCCGCTCAGCGCGCGGACTCTGCGCCAGCAACGCGAGCGCCTCCGATGAGAATCGCCGTGATAAGCGCCTTGTTGGCAGGTCTCGCGCTCGGAGCGGCGGCGGGGCCCGGGTCCGCCCGCGGCTTCGACCTGCCGCCGCCGTACCGTCCGGACCGGGCCGTTTCCGGGACCATCCGAATCTGGGGCCACGGCGCCTATGACCGCAAGCGCGATTTCATCGGCGCGCTGGTTCGTGCGTGGGAGCGGGGCTTCCAACGCTACGAGCCCGGCGTGCGCTTCCGGAATCATCTGGTGGGCACGGCGGCGGCCATCGGCTCGCTCTACACGGGGCGCGGCGACCTCGCCCTCATGGGGCGGGAGATCTGGCCGCCCGAGATCGCGGCCTTCAAGGAGGTGTTCGGTCATCCACCGACGGGCGTCGATGTGGTCACCGGCAGCCTCGACGTTCGCAATCGCGACTACGCCCTCGTGGTCTTCGTGCACAAGGGCAACCCGATCAAAGGGCTGACGCTGGCGCAGCTGCGCGCCGTGTTCGCGGCTCCCGACACTCCCGGCGCTCACGAGGCACGCACGTGGGGTGATCTCGGGCTCGGCGGCTCGTGGGCGGATCGGCCGATCCATCTGTACGGACTCCCCATCTCCCGGGGGTTCGCCCGGTTCTTCGAGCAGCGGGTGTTCGACGGCGGCGAGATATGGCGGCCGTCGTTGCGGGAGTTCGCCGACCTCAAAGGCTCCAGGGGAGGCGCGACCGATGGCGGGCAGCGGATGCTCGATGCCATGGCCGCCGATCCGGACAGCATCGGCTACGCGGGTCTCCTTTATCACAACTCCGAGGTCAGGCCCGTGGCCCTGGCCGCACGCGCCGGCGCGCCCTACATCGAGCCCACACGCGACAGCGTCATGGATCATTCCTATCCGCTCACGCGCCTGGTGACTCTGTTCTTCAACCGGCCGCCCGGCAAGCCGGTCGACCCGAAGCTGCGCGAGTTCCTTCGCTACGTGCTCAGCCGCCAAGGGCAGCAGGCCGTGCTGCGCGACGGGCGCGGCTACCTTCCCATCCTGGCCCCTGCCGCGGCCAGGCAGCGCGAGAAACTGAATCGAGCCCGAGAGGACCATCCAAAATGAGTATCCGCTTCATTGTCCCGACATCGGCCGCCGGGCTGGCCGGTGCGCTGCTGTCGCTGTCCCTGCTGCTCGGCGCCGCGCCCGCGGCGGCCCAGGCCGACAAAGTGGCGCACGGGCTCGCGCTGCAGGCCGCGCGCGCCAAATTCGTCGTCGTCAAGGCGAAGAAAGCCTTCTACACCCAGCGCTGGAACCTGAGCCGGCTGCCCGACTACCGTCCCCGGCAGCAGGTGAGCGGAACGATCCGGATGTCGGGCAGCAACTACATCCAGGACAGCAACCTCGGCAAGTTCTGGGAGGAAGGCTTTCGCAAGTATCAACCCGGCGTGCGCTTCGCGTTCAACATGAAGACCACTCTGGCTGCGGTGCCCGCTCTGGTTTTCGGTGTGGCGGACATCGGCGTCGGCCGCAAGATCACCTTCGCGGAGCAACTGCTCTACGAGCGCTACAGGAATCGCGACCCGCTCACCATTACCGCGGCAACGGGCTCCTACAATGTCACGGGCTGGCAGCCGGGCTACGGCATCGTCGTCAGCAGGCAGAATCCGCTGACCTGCCTTTCGCTGCAGCAGCTCGACGGCATCTTCGGCGCGCAGCGCACCGGAGGCTGGAAGGGAACGAGCTGGCATCCCGAATGGGCGCGCGGCCCGCAGGAGAACATCCGCACCTGGGGACAGCTCGGCCTGACCGGGGATTGGGCTCATCACGAGATCAACGCCTACGGTCTCACCCTCCGCTACCACCAGGCGACGGAAATGTCGGATGCCATCCTGAAGGGGAGCGATAAGTGGAACGAGCGGGTGCGGATCTACGCCAACTACGTGACCCGGGACGGCAAGCTCGGTCGCGGTCTCAAGGCGGATCTGGCGAAGGACCGCTACGGCATTGCCTGGATCGCGGCACCGACGTATCACCTGCCGCCGCAGCTCAAAGTGCTGGCGGTCTCCAGACGAACGGGAGGGCGGTGCGTGCCTTATACGCTGGAGACCGTGCGTGATCGTACGTACCCTCTCATCAGCCAGATCTACATGTTCGCCAACCGCGGCAAGGACGGGTCGGTGAAGCCGCTCGTGCGGGAGTTCCTGCGCTACGTGGTGAGCCGCCAGGGACAGGAGGCAGTGGAGCGTGACGGAAAGTATCTGCCGCTCACCGCGAAAGTGGCGCGCCGGCAGCTCGCGAAGCTCCACTAGTTTGAAGCGCTGGATCCGGGCATCGTGCCCGGCCCAGCGCGGCGGCGGCCAAAAGCGCGGTTTTTGGCCGGCGGCGGGGCGCGTGCGTGTGCCTGGGTCGCCAGGGACCCTATACTGCCAGGGATGGCGGTCCTCAAGCTCTTCCCCACGCTCGTCTATTGCGCGCGCCTGACCGGCGCGGCGGCCGGCAAGATCGATGCGCGGCTCCTGCGCGAATGCCTGCAGCTGCGGCAGGATGATCCGGCCGGCCGGAAGTGGTCAGCGGGCCGCTATCCCGGCGGCTACACCTCTTACGGCTCGGCCCATCGGATGCACCGCATGTCGCCGACGTTCGCCGCGTTGGAGCGGGCGATCGATCGGCACGTCGCCCGCTTCGCGAGCTCGCTCGAGCTCGATCTCGCGGGGCGCAAGCTGGCGATGACCGACTGTTGGGTCAACATCATGCCGCGCGGGACGGCGCACGGACTGCACCTGCACCCGCTCTCCACCATCAGCGGGACCTATTACGTCAAAACGCCGCGCGGCTCTCCCGGGCTGAAGCTCGAAGACCCGCGGCTCGAGCGAATGATGGCGGCCCCGCCGCGCCGGGCGGCGGCGGCGCGGGAGAACAGGCCCTGGATCGTGCTGCCGGCCCGGGCGGGCGGCGTAGTGCTGTTTGAGAGCTGGCTGCGTCACGAGGTGCCGGCCAATCCCATCGCCGGGGAGCGGATCAGCATCAGCTTCAACTACTCCTGGTTTTAGGCGGGCCCGTCTTCGGCGCGGCGCGGACCGGCGGGATTCAGCGACCGTTCAGTGCCGCCGATCCACGCTTGGGCGAACGGAGAAGCCACAATGCGCACCGGCTCCTTCGTGGTCTGATGTCCGCGCTCGTCCTGGCCGCCTTGACGGCGCTGCCGGCCATTGCCTCGGCCGGGGTGTTGATCGGAGTGTCGGTAGTTCGGCTGCGTACGCATGGGAGTGTCGCGCTGCATCGGCCGCCCGTCATTGCGGTCGGCACGCAGCGAGCGATCGGCGAACGCCATCCGCTGCGACGCGGCGGCCCGGCGGGCCTTCATGTGAGGGTTGCGTGACGCTCGGCGCCGCTACCGAGGCAATTCGATCTGGCCCTGCACCTGAAACGTGCCGCTGACCGAGGGTGCGCCGGTCCCGGGCTGGCCACCGCCCACCGATACGGTGTAGGTGCCTTGGGGGACGATGATCTCGCCAGTCCCGGTCACCATGCTCAGATCGCGCCGCTTCAGGTGGAACCTGACGAGCTGACTTTGCCCCGGGGCGAGGTGGATGCGCTGAAAGCCGCGCAGCGCGCGGATCGGGGCCCCGGGCACGCCGGGAAACTTCAGATAAAGCTGCACCACCTCATCACCGGCGGCCCTGCCGGTGTCGGTCACCCTCACCGATGCGTTCAGCGGGGCGCCGGCCGCGATGGGGGCGGATGGCAGTGTCAGATCGCCGTACTCGAACGTCGTGTAGCTCAAGCCGTAGCCGAATGGCCACAGCGGCTTGCCGATGAAGTAACGATAGGTCCGGTCCGCCATCGAGTAACTGGCGAAGTTCGGCAGCTGGCGGACGCTGCGGTAGAACGTGACGGGAAGCCGGCCGGCCGGGTCGTTCCGGCCGCTCAGCGTCGCCGCGATGGCGGCTCCGCCTTCCTCGCCGGAATACCAGGTTTCCAGGATGGCATCGGCATGCGCCTTCTCCCATCGGACGGAGAGCGCGCTGCCGTTCATGAGCACCACGACCAGGGGCTTGCCCGTGGCCGCCACGGCGCGCACCAGGCTCTCCTCCGGCTTGGGCAACGCGAGGTTGGTGCGGTCGCCGTCGAGGAATCCGGGCAGGCGAAGGTGACTTTGCTCGCTCTCCAGATGACTCGTGATGCCGACGACGGCGATCACCACGTCGGCGTTGCGCGCTGCGGCGATCGCGGCCGGATCGGGGGTGTCATTCGCAGGGAAGACCGGATGGCGCCGATGAGCCGCGAGGAACGGAGTCCCGGGCACGTAGGTGATGTGAGCTTTCGGGAACTGTGCCTCGAGCCCTTGGAGAAAACTCACCGTGCGGGTCGGCGTGCCGTGATAGTTGCCGAGCAACACGCCGGTTTGGTTCGCGAGTGGACCCACCACGGCGATGCGCTTCACATCCTGCTGCAGCGGCAACACTCCGTCATTCTTGAGCAGCACCATCGATTCCTCGGCGAGGCGCAGCGCCAGCTCGCGGTGCGCCGGGCTGTCGAGCTCCTTCCGCGGAATGCGGCTGTAGGGATCCATCGATGGCGGATCGAACATGCCCAGCCGGATCCGCGCGGTGAAGAGGCGGATCAGCGCGGTGTTGATCGCGTGCTCGGACAGGTAGCCTTCCTGAACCGCCCGGACGAACGGCTCGTAGTCGCCGTCGCCGGCGGCGTCCGCCTTGCTGAAATCCGGGAAGTCGGCGCATTCATTGTCCATCCCGCGCTCGACGGCGATCGCGGAGGCCTGCGCCTGGGTGGGCCGGTAATGATGGCCGGTGAAGATGTCATGCACGGCGTCGCAGTCGGAGACCACGTAGCCCTGGAACTGCCAGGCGCCACGCAACGTGCGCTGCAGAAGGAAGCTGTTCGCGCAGTCGGGCTCGCCGTTGAGAGCGGTGTAGGCACACATCACCGAGCCGGCGTGGCCGTCCACGATTGCGGCGCGAAACGCCGGCAGGTAGGTATCCTCCAGGTCGTGCCTGCTGATGTCGTAATCGGCGAAGTGACGCATGGGCTCGGGCCCGCTGTGCGCGTCGAAGTGCTTCGGGGTGGAGATCGCGAGGTAGTAGTGCGGATTCGAGCCCTGCATTCCGGTGACGTAGGCGACGGCCATGCGCGCGGTGAGGAACGGATCCTCTCCGTAGGTCTCCTGTCCGCGACCCCAGCGCGGATCGCGGAAGATGTTGACGTTGGGCGCCCAGAAATCGAGGCCGCGGAAGATGGCGGAGCCGCCGGCGCGCATCGCATCTTCGTGCACCACGCGCCCCTCGATGGCGATGTCATGGGCCATACGATGAATGCCCGCGACGTCGAAAGTGGCGCCGAGGCCGATGGGCTCTGGGAACTCCGTCGTGCCCTTCGCCAGGTCGCCGTGGAGGGCCTCACTCCACCAGTTGTAGGCGGGCACTCCCAGCCGCGCAATGGCGCGGGCGGCGTTGACGAGCTGCGAGGCCTTCTCGCGCAGCGTCATGCGATGCACCAGATCCGCCGCGCGCACCTGCGGCGGCAGGCGGGTATCGAGGTATGCGGGAAGTGCGGCGCCCCCGGCCCGCGCGCCACCGGCGAGAACCGTCAGGCTTGCCAGCAGCGCAGGCTGCCAGGCTCGTAACCGGATCGTCATGCGCAGCTCCCCTCACTCGTTTTCCAGCGTTGGGGGCGATGATACCAGAAATGGTAGCGCTACCGTTCGTGGCGGCCGTGGGGGCGCAGGCGGTAGAGCGCCGCGCCGTGCGCGGCGAGCCGCACGCGCAGCAGCTTGGCGGTGCCGATGCTCCGCCGCCGCCAAAGATCCCGCATCGCATACCCGGATGCGGTCAGGGAGAGGGCGCTCCACGGCAGACGGATGGTGCGGGTCCTGCTCCGCAGGTTGAAGACGGCCAGATACCAGCCCGGCCGGCCAGACCGCATCGCGGTACGCGGCCGCGATAACCACACGGACGTCCCTGCGGAAGAGAACGCCTGATGCGCATCGAAGGAGTGCTGATCGACCGCGATGACCTCGGGATCGTCGAGTAGCGACAGGGTCCAGGGATCCATCTCGGTGAGATTGCCGCCCATGAACAGCGGCGAGCGGGCAATGCACCAGAGCGTCACAGAGGTTCGCTGCTCCGCGTGGGTGAGCCGCGTGCGCCGCGGCTGCCCCCAGCCCGGGGCCGGCCGCAGCTCCCCTAACGCGAGCATGTCGGCATCTGGCCACCGGCCGGCCTCGGCGAGCGGTGCCCAGCGCGCGGCCCGGGGAAACTGATCGCCCACCCCCTGGGGATAGGCCGCGGTGCTGTGCCAGAGATCCCAGACATCGTTTGAAATCCGCCACATGTTGGCGGAGCGGCGCAGCTGCGCGAGCTTCGCGAGCGGGACCGGCCCCGGTGACAGGCTGAGGACCATGTTGCGCCCGCTGCGGCGCAGGGCGGCGGCGAGCATGCGGATCTCTGCGCCGGCATAGGGATGGCTCGCGATGCAATCGGCCTTGATGAAGTCGACGCCCCAGGAGGCGTAGAGGCGGGCGACGGAGTCGTAGTACGCCTGGCCGGCGGGGCCTTGCGCCACGCCGTAATTGTC
>JABBNZ010000113.1 GCA_019352035.1 Pseudomonadota bacterium
ATCAGCACGTTGGTGCACAGCGACGCCCACACGAACACCGGCATTCGCATCAGCGTCATGCCCGGAGCGCGCATCTTGAGGATGGTCGCTATGAAGTTGACGCCGGTCAGGGTCGTGCCGATACCCGAGATCTGCAGCGCCCAGATCCAGTAGTCCACGCCGACGCCCGGGCTGTAGTGCAGTTCCGAGAGCGGCGCAAAGCCGAGCCATCCGGCGCGCGAGAAGTTGCCGATGGCGAGCGAGACATTGACCAGCACCGCGCCCGCCGCGGTCAGCCAGAAGCTGAGGTTGTTCATCAGCGGAAAGGCGACGTCGCGCGCGCCGATCTGCAGCGGCAGGATGCAGTTCATCAGGCCGATGATGAAGGGCATCGCCATGAAGAAGATCATGATCGTACCGTGGGCGCTGAACACCTGGTCGAAGTGCTCGGGCGGCAGGTAGCCCATGTTGCTGCCATAGGCGAGCGCCTGCTGCGAGCGCATCATGATGGCGTCGGCGAAGCCGCGCAGCAGCATGATCGCCGCCAGGATCAGGTACATGATCCCGATCTTCTTGTGATCGACCGAGGTCAGCCACTCGGTCCAGAGATATTTCCACTTGCCGAGGAAAGTGATCGCGCCGAGGACGGCCAGCGCGCCGATCACCATGAAGACGACCGCGCCCATGACGATGGGGTTGGTGTAGGGAATCGCGCTCAGCGTCAGCTTACCGAACATTCACTCTCTCCCGGCGGTGCCGGCGCCGGCATCCGCCATCAGGCGGCCGCGGGCGAACCGCCCCTGCACGATCTGCCCGAACAGGCCCGGCATCACGTGCGAGTAGTAGCTCACGGGCACGTTCTCGCTCGGCTTCTGCAGTGACCGGTACGCGCCCGTATCGAGGGTCTGCCCGGCGGTGGCCGCCTTGGCGAGCCACTGATCGAAGCCTTCCTTGGACATGGCCTCGACCTTGAAGGTCATTCCCGAGAAGCCATCGCCGTTGAAGTTCGCGGAAATGCCGCGGTAGGTGCCGGGTACGCTCGCCACCAGGTTGTCGGCAGTCTCCATGTTGGCCATGGCGTAGATCTGGCTGCCGAGCCGCGGAATGAAGAACGAGTTCATCACCGTGGCCGAGGTGATATGGAACACCACCGGCACGCCCACCGGCATGGCGACCTCATTGACCGTGGCGACGTGCTGGTCCGGGTAGATGAAGAGCCACTTCCAGTCGAGCGCCACCGCATCGATGTGCACGGGCTTCTGGGTCGAGCGGATCGGCCGGAAAGGATCGAGCTGGTGCGAGGTGCGCCAGCAGATCACGCCGAGCACGGCCACGATCGCGATGGGGATCGACCACATCACCGCCTCGATCCTGTTCGAGTGCGACCACTCGGGCTGGTACGTGGCGCGGGTGTTCGAGGCACGGTAACGCCACGGGATGACGACGGAGAGCACGATCACCGGCACCACGACCACCAACATCAGCCCGGCCGCCGTCTCGATGATCCATCGCTCGTCCATTCCGATCGGCCCCTTGGGGTCGAGCAGCGCCCAGTGGCAGCCCCCGAGCAGCAAAGTTGCAGGCAGGGGCAGCAATCGGCAGAATCGGGCGAGCCAGCCGCGAGCGGAGCGCTTCATGATGGATGTCGGAGGGGCCGTTTTTGAACGGCGGAAGGATGGCCCTGCCTCTGCGGCAAATCCTTAGCCCTTCCTGAATCCGGCTTAATCTTTCTAAATTACCGCGACCCGACTCGGCACTGCTCCCAAAGCGTGACGGTCCTCATGCCTCCAGGGCCGTGGACATCGCCTCCTCCTCCGTCCACTGCGCGCCCGTCTCCATCAGCTCCGTCAGCCGCTCGCCCGGCAGGGCGCGGCGCAGGCTCTCGAGCAGGTGCGCCTGGATCTGCTGTTTCGCCGGGCTTCGCCCCTCGAACTCGGCGGAGAAGAAGGCGTGCGCATAGCCGATGAGCTGGGCGGCACGCTCGAGCCGGTTCTCCCGGGCGGCAATGGCGGCCAGATGCTGCAGACCGCCGGCGAGCAGCACCGCGTCGAGCTCGCTCTCCTGCGCCAGCGGCAATCCCTCGCGCAGCGCCGCTGCGGCTTCCTCGAGCTCGCCATGCGCGATCAGATAGCCCGCGAGATTGCACAGCGCATGTCCTAGCAATCCCGTGCGGCGGGCAGCGCGGGCGAGGGCGACGACTTCGCGTGCCTGCGAGATCGCCGCCTCCAGGTGACCCTCGGCGAATTCCACCTCCGCCTGGTACAGGAGCGCGCGCCAGACCCAGAAGTCCGCTCTCGAGTGCTCTCCTACCGCGAGAGCCTCATCGAGGGTCGTTCGCGCGATCTCGAACTCGCCGGCCACCGTCCGCGCGATGGCGAGATTGGTGAGACACAGCGCGAGGCTCTTCGGGTGGGCGGCGGCCGAGAGGTGTCGCCGCGCTTCCTCGAGGGCCGCCAGGCCCTGCGCGAGCTGGCCGGAGCGCGCCAGGTTCAGACCATAGAAGCTGAGCGCCCGTCCGAGATCCAGCGGCTCGCCGCACTCGCGATCGAGCGCGACCGCGCGCCGCAGCGCCGGTACGGCACGCCCGCGCGGCTGACCGGTCGAGAGAAACCCGTACCCGTACCAGAGCTGCGCCTCCACTTTCTTCGGCGTCGCCGCGCTCAGCGCTCGCGTCGCGCGCTCGAGCCGGGCCCTCCCCTCCTGCATCAGCGAAAGGAGATACCACAGCACGTAGGAGGCGGCGGCGAGCTCGATGCCGAGAGCCGGATCGCCATCCGTCCCGAACGCCCAATCGAGCGCCACGCGGACATTGCCGATCTCCGGCGCCTGCGCCTCCAGCCATTGCACGGATGGAGTCTCCTCCCAGACGCGCAGGGCATTGCGCAGGTGATCGCGAAAGTGTGAGGCGTGCAGGCGCGCCAGCGAGCCGAACTCGCCGCTGTCGGCGAGCTTCTCCATCGCATAGGCATGTGTCGTCTCGAGCAGCCGAAAGCGGCGCATCGGACCGGCGCCTTCGGCGATCACCAGCGACTTGTCCACGAGCTCGGCGATCCGCCCGACGACCTCCCATTCCGCAAGCGCCGGGTCCGCCACCACGCTCGCCGCGGCTTCCAGGGTGAAACTGCCGGCGAACACGGCGAGCCGCCGCAGCACGATGCGGTCCGGCTCCGAGAGCAGGCGATGACTCCAGTCGAGCGTCGCACGCAATGTCTGGTGGCGCGGCAGCGCCGTACGGCGGCCCCCGGTCAGCACGTGAAACCGCAGATCCAGCCGGCGCGACAGGCCTTCGATGCCGAGCGCCGCGGCACGCGCGGCCGCGAGCTCGATGGCGAGCGGAATGCCGTCGAGCCGGCGGCAGATGGTCGCGACCGTCGCGACGTTGCGCTCGCTCAGGTGGAAATGCGGGTCGGCCGCACGCGCGCGCGCCACGAAGAGCCTGATGGCATCGTGGCGCAGGGCGGCCGCGAGCTCCGCGTTCTCCTCGGCCGGGAACTCGAGCGTACTCAGCCGGTAGGTGCATTCCCCGTCGAGCCCCAGAGGCTCCTGGCTCGTCGCGAGAACCCGTGCGCCCGGCACGGCGCGCAGCAGTGTCTCCGCCTCTCGAGCCGCCGCCCCGATGAGGTGCTCGCAGTTGTCGAGCACCAACAGCAGCCGGCGCCCCCGCAGCGCGGCGGCCAGCCGCTCCGCGGTCCACCGCCCGGCACCACTCTGCAGACCGAGCGCCGTGTTCATGGCACTCGCGACCAGGTCCGGATCGGTGAGCGGCGCGAGCTCGGCGAGCCAGACGCCGTCCGGAAACTCCTCGAGCGCGGCCCGTGCCGCCTCGAGCCCGAGCCGCGTCTTGCCGATTCCACCGGTACCCACCACGGTCACGAGCCGGTTGTGGAGCATGAGCTCGCGCAGCTCCCTGAGCTCGGTCTCTCGGCCGATGAAATCGGACACCGGCGCCGGCAGATTGGTCGGCGCCGGAGGCGAGCCCACCGGCTCGGGGGCTGCCAGCGCCACGGCGCGGCCCTCGGCATCGAGCGCGCGCACCTCGCCCGTGAACCGGTAGCCGCGCAGCGGCACGGTCAGGATGAGATTGCGGTCCTTGCCGAGCGCCTTTCGCAGGGCCGAGACCTGCACCTGAATGTTGCTTTCCTCCACCACGGCGCCAGGCCAGACGCGGGCGAGCAGGTCTTCCTTGGTGACGAGCTCGCCCGCCGCCTCGACGAGAATGAGAAGCACATCGAACGCCCGCGAGCCCAGCGGAACGAGCGCATCACCGACGCGCAGCTCACGCTGCCGGGTGAGAAGTCGAAAGCGTCCAAACTCGAGGCAAGTGGCGCCTCGCGCAGTACCGTGCATGAATAAAGGTGTTCCGGGGACTCCGGAAGGCGATGTGCGAGCGAGATCCCGGCCGGAATTGTAGCTCAAAACCCTGTGTTTTGATTTGGCCAAACAGGCCTGCGGCCGTTTGGCTGGATTTGCCCCAAAGGACCCTTATGCCCGCAAGTCGTTTGCGCGCGGATCAGCATTCGCTCGAGCTCCCGGGGCGGCACGGGGGCGCTGTGAAGGAACCCCTGCGAGTGGCTGCAGCGCAGCCCCCGCAGCGCCGCGAGTTGCTGTTCGCTCTCGACGCCTTCGGCGACGGTGATGAGATCGAACGCCGAGGCCAGCTCGACGATGCTCGCCACGAGCGTGACACTGGCCGGATCCTCGGGCAGCCCGGTCACGAACGAGCGGTCGATCTTCAGTACATCCACCGGCAGCTTCGAGAGCAGGCTCAGGGAGGAATAACCCGTGCCGAAATCATCGAGCGCCACCCGAATTCCGGCTTTGCGCAGCTCCCGCAGCTTCGCGCTCATGCCTGGCAGGTCCTTGAACAGCGTGGTCTCGGTGATCTCGATGTCGAGCCCGAACCCCTCAAACGGGGCGAGCCGCTCGGCGAGCCCCAGGAGCCCCTGCAGGAACTCGCGCTGACCGAGCTGCAGCGCCGACACGTTGACGCCGACTCGCATCGGCCCGCAGCCCGCCAGGCGCCAGCGCTCGAGGTCCTCGACCGCCTCGAGCAGCGCCCAGTTGCCGAGCGGCACGATCATTCCGGAGGACTCGAGCACGGGTAGGAAGCGAGCGGGCGGCACCAGGCCCTCGGTGGGATCGCGCCAGCGCAGCAGCGCCTCGGCAGAGTCGATCTTGCCGCTGGCTAGATCGATCTGCGGCTGGTAGTGCAGCACGAACTGCTGCTCCTCCAGAGCGTGCCGCAGCTTGTGCTCGAGCACGACCCGGCGCGCCGTCTCGCGGCTCATCTCCGGGCGATAATGGAGGTAGCGCTCGCCGGATTCCTTGGCGTGCTTCAGTGCCGCCTCGGCCCGCTGCAGCAGTATCGCGCCGACGACGACCTGGCGCGAATGCTCCACCGCGCCGCAGCTGACCGCGAGCCGGATCTCGCGGCCCTCGATCTCGAACGGTTGCGCGAGCAGCGCGTCATCGAAAGCGAGCGGCGGCCTGTGGATCACCGGACCAGCGCCATGCTCTAGCAACGCGAAGGTGCCCGCGCCGAGATAGCCGAGACGCTCATCGCCGCCGGCGTGCCGCTTCAAGCGCTCGACGAGCGCCTGCAGGAGCAGATCGCCGAAGCGGCGGCCGTAGAGAGTGTTGAGGCTGCCGAGCCCGCGGACGTCGACGGCGATGACCGCGGTCCGGGTTTCGTCGGCCGAACCCGGCTCCTGCGCGGCACCCTCGCCTCCCGAATTCAGCAGCCGGTCCAGCCGTTCGCAGAAGAGCTCTCTCTTCGCCAGCCCGGTGAGCGGATCGAAGCTCGCCAGATACTGCGCCGCTTCGGCCTTCTCGAGCGAGTGCAGCGCGAAAGAGAGGCTCGCCGCGATGTTCTCGAGCAAGCGCGCCAGCTCGCCGTCCTCGGCCGGGGCGGCGTCCTGCGCGCACAGCGTCATCACGGCGACACCCTTGCCCTCGACGATGAGCGGCATCGCCGTCAGCGATCTGATGCCGCGGGCCAGCAGCAGCTCGCGCGCGGCGACGGGCGTCTCGGCGTCCTGAGAAATGTCGGTGCACACGATGACCCTGCCGGTGCGCAGCGCACGCCCGGCCAGGCTGGGGTCCGCTCCGCTGCCGTCGCCGAGCTCCAGGCGCTGCAACGTCTCACTGTCCCGCACCATCTCGCCCGCGCGGTACTTCATCCACGCCCAGCAGCCGGTGCCGTCGATGACCCAGATTGCCGCACCGCAGAAGCCGCCGAGCTCGGTCGCGAGCCGACACGCTTCCTGCAACAGCTCGTCGCGGTCGCGCAGGCCGATGACCGCTTCGTTGATGGCGCTGTGCACCCGGACGATCTGCGCCAGACGCTCGAGCTGCTGGCGCTGGCGGCGCATCTGCGCATGCGCGCGCAGCGTCTTCAGTCCGAAAGCCAGATCGGCGGTGAGCTCCTGCAGAAGCGCGAGCTCCGAGGAATCGAAGGCGTCCGGTCGATCCGAGTAGATACTGAGAGCGCCGACACGCTGATCATCGAGAAGGAGCGGCAGCGCGACGGAAGATCGATAGCCCTCGCGATGCGCCTCCTCTCGCCAGGGCGAGTAGCCGGGATCGGTGTCGATGTGGCGGCACACCTGCACCTTGCGCTCGCGGACGGCGCGGCCGGTGGGGCCCTGTCCCCGGTCGTCGTCGCTCCAACTCACCCGCAGCCGCCCGAGATAACCGGCGCCCTCGCCTGCGTGCGCGGCGGCACGCACGGCACGGCCCGGCTGCTCCTCGGCGAAGCCGAACCAGGCGAGCCGGTAACCGCCAGGGCCCGCGAGAATGCGGCAGATATCCGCGAGCAGCTGCGGCTCGTCTTGCGCGCGTGCGAGCGCGCGCTTGCAGTCGATCAACATCCGCAGCTCGCGATTAATTTTCGCGAGGGCGGCCTCGGGAACCACTGCGCCGGGGAAATGGCGCCCGGAGCCCGCCTGGGGCTCACTCTCGAGACTCGCAACGCTCTCTTCGACCGGCCTCACTCAGCATGACCCCCGCCGTTCGAATCGAGCCTACTACAACGGCGGCCCGGCATGCATGTGCGCGGTACCACCTGCGGGCGGCCGCGGCGGGAGGTGCCGGAGGCCACGCGCGTTCCGTGACTCAGTTCACACCGGACCGTTCGCGCGATCAGCGACCCTCACGAAACGCCAGGAAGCTATGCGGCTCGATGCGAAGCTCGTAGCCGAACTGCCGCGGCAGCGGCGCAGCGGACCGCGGCGCCGGAAACGGGGGGATCGCCGGCGCGGCCTCCCCGTCCGAGCTCGCTCCGGTCGTAAGGTTGGTGAGATGCGCGAAGCCTCCGACGATGCGGACGGCGGCGGGATGGTCGAGATAGGATTCCACCACGAAGGTCCCGTTGCCGTACTCGAACAGGCTGACCTGGGAGGGGCCCTCGAGTCTCACCGGCAGATCCGGAGTCAGATAACGGCGCAGCGCATTCAGGACCGGAGCCGGCAGCGAGTACAGGTCGTTCATCTCCTCCGGCACGACCAGAACGTAGAGCTCGCCCTCGCCGTAATGATCCATCAGGAGGAGCGGCACGCCCGCCTGATCGTCGATGCCGCGCAGGACCGCCCACTCCTCGTTGGTGTAGAAGTGGACGAGCGGGAAGCGAATCGGCTTGGAATGACCGAGCACGGTTCCGGCGCCGAACCCGAATCCCTCGACGTACTCGGTGGCCGCCGCCACGTTGCGGGTCACGCGCATGTCGGTGACCTGGTCGAAACCCTTGTCCTGGATCGCGCGCAGCAGGCCCGAGGTGATGATCACATTGGCGCCGCTGCGCAGGTGGCGCTCGATCTCGGGCACGATGTGCGGATCCGTTGCGGCCGCCTGCGTGAGGAAGACCGTTTTCGCGTGCGGCCACTGCGGATACATCTCCACCGGGACGCCCGCCATCCCCATCGTCTCCGGGAGGAAGTCCTCGCCGGTCGAGTCGTACGGCCGATATGTCGCGAGCCCCACCGGCTGTCCTAGAGCGCCGGCGACATCGTCCGCCTTGCGCAAGGAATACTCTGCCACATCCGCAAGCAGCGGATGGCTCGCGCCCGGCATGCCGGGCAGGCCGCCGCAACACCTTCGCGCCATGTCGAAGTAATTGAAGGTCGTCGGCAGATGCTCCCAGGCCCCGCGGTTGCGCGGGTGGGCGATGCGCAGCAGATCGGTGTACTCGAAGAGGTTGATGGCGGGCGCCTTGGCGAGAATCGTGTCCCAGAGCTGGCTCGCGTAGCGATCGAGGTCATGCATGGCGATCGGATCGACCCAGCCGCCGCCGTTGCGGCCGGGGGCGATGTTCTCGAAGTAGCGGAAGATCTCGTAGCTCTCGTACGGCCGCAGCTGCTGGTCGGTGGTCGGCGCGTACCGCGTCTCATCGCCCGTCCAGATTTCCGGAAAGATCCTCGGCTCGTTCTTCAGGTCGAAACCCATCTCCTGGAAGGAGGGATAGAAATTCGGAAACTTGATGATGACCTTGACCTTGGGATTGGCGGCCTTGGCAGGCTTCAGGATCAGATCGCGCGACACCTCGTCCATGGTGCGCATGCGAAACCGCGCCCAGCTCTGCCTGCCCTTGGCGGTGATGTCGGAATCGCTCTTGGTATTGAAGAAGTAGAGATCGTCGAGCACGAACGTGTTGAAATGCCGCGCGAGTTCCGCCGACATGCGGCTGGCCAGCTCCCTGTCGCGCGCCACCGTGTAGTCCAGGGTCTGGAACTGCGCGCTGCGCCCGGCACCCAGCATCGCCATGCCGCCCGCGACCGCGACGCCGTGGGAGACGAAGAACCGCTTCACACGCGACAGGTCCGCATCGTCGGCGCTGACGCCGGAGCGGTAGTCCTCGATGAACACCCGATCGACGTGCAGCCGGCTGCCGATCCTCCGCCAGCTCGAGCGCATCCAGGCCGGGTCATGGGCCATGCGCTCCACCACCTGCACCGGAATATAGACCATCACCTTGAAGTGGTGGAACGGCTTCGGAGGTCCGCGGCGGGGCGCCGCCACGCACGGCCCGCAGGCGCAGGCGATGACGGTGAGGACGAGGAGCGCCGCGGCCATCGGCCCGCTTCTGCGTAGCGTCATTCTTCTCTCCCAGGGGCGCCGCAGATTGCGGTCCCATGATATTAGGTACCGCTACCACCATACACCCGCGCGCCCCTCGAGGGAACGGCCGCGGCGGGCTCAGCGCGGCGGCACGTGTACCAGCTCAGGCAGCTCGCCGAAGCTCTCGAGCGCCGCGATACAGAGGATTTCCTCGGCCGGCCCGCGCCGATAGCCGTGCTTCATCAGCACGAAGGGCACGCCCGCGGCACGCGCCGTCGCCGCATCGACCTCGCTGTCGCCCACGAGGAGCGAGCGCTCCGGGCGGACATCGAAACCCTCGAGCAGCGACAGCAGTACGCGCGGGTCGGGCTTGCGAAACGGCAGCGAGTCGCCGCCGATCACGCGGGCGAAGAACCTCGCCAGTCCGAGGCCCTCCAGGACCTCCGCGCTGAGGCGCGCGGGCTTGTTGGTGCACACCGCGAGCGGGATGGCCGCCGCGCGCAGCGCCTGCAGCGCCTCGATGGCCCCCGGAAAGGCGGTGGTCAGCGAAGTGGCGCCGGATTCGTAATGACGCATGAAGACCTGCAGAGCGCGAGCGGAGTCCGTTGGCTCGCAGCCCCTGGCCGCGAGAGCTCGCGTCACGAGCATGGCCACGCCGTCCCCGATCATCTGCCGCACGTCCGCGACCGAAAGCGGCGCGCGGCCGAATCCCGCCAGCATGGCGTTGACGCCCGCAGCCAGATCCGCGGCGCTATCGATCAGCGTGCCATCGAGGTCGAAGACGATCAGGGACGGGGGCATGCCATCTACTTTAGTTGAAACACCGGATCCGGCCCAGAGCGGCTCGCGGGGACTGAAAATTGCTACCGTTCCCGGTCATGAGCGAGCGTACCCGCAAGGACCGCACCACCCTCGATTACCTCCGTCCGGGGGCCGAGGAGCGCGGGCGGCTGCGCGAGACCTTCGATTTCAACGACGTCAACAGGGACGGCCGGCTGACGCTCGGGGAATTCATCCGCTTCATGGAATCGGTGGATGAGAACCTGACCGCCGCCGAGTGCGGGATCGGCTTCGACGCGATCGACACCAACCGCGACGGCGCGATCGGCTTCGACGAGTTCTACGAGTGGTGGACTCGGGGCTGAGCGTTCACCGCGGATCCGCAGCCCCGGCCGGCGCGCCGGGCTGCCCGAAATACACCAGTGTCTGGTAGGGGAAAACGACCGTGCCGCCCCGCTGATGCCGATCGAACACCTCCCTGAGGCCGGCCATCAGCGGCTCGTGCTCGGGACGCTCGCGCGTGGGAGCGTAGGAAGAGGACATGACTCTTCCTGCCAGCCCCTCGAAGTCGAGCACCTGCTGGTTCGCGAACGTGGCGTGCTGCGGCGCGCGGCCGA
>JABBNZ010000114.1 GCA_019352035.1 Pseudomonadota bacterium
CGGGCCTCCTCCTCGCCGTGAACGACGAGGTTTCCGGCGCGGAGAAATGTGATGAAAGCGGGAACTTTGGCCGGTATTGCGGTGGCCGCGGCGGTTGCCGTGGTCGCGTTCGCGGTGCATCTGGAGCTCAGTGCCCGGGCCCGCGTCGACGGCGAGCTGCGGGGGTTGCGCGCTCAAGTGACGACCGCCCTCGACCAGCACCGCATCAGCGCCTCGCGCGCCGCCGTGCTCGACAGCCGGCTCGGTCAGGTGCGGCAGCAGATCCGGGAAGACGACGTGCGCCACGCGCAGAAGCTGCTCGAGCACGTCAAGGCGCAGCTCAAAGCCCGCACCCGCGCAGCCTGACCTGGCGAAACAACTTGCCGCGACCGGCGGCGCGCTCAGCGGCCGTTCGCGGCTGCGGTATCGGGCGTCAGAACCTCGGCGCTCAGGTGGGTGCCCAGGGTGAGCTGATGCGGGATGCAGTTCGACTGATAGCTGATCCGGCGGGGGGCGAAGAGCGGCAGGAAGGTCTCCTTGAACTGCTCGATCAGCTCGCAGTTGCCCTGCTCCTCGAAGCCGGCGTTGCCCGGCATGAGCACGACGTTGCGCCAGTGCGCCGCAACCGCGTGATCGGCCTTGCCGCCATGCTCGGAGGCGGCGGGAACGAGCACCTGCATCGTCACCGCCACGCCGGGGAAGGGCTCGACGCCGACCATGCTGACGCACCCCCGGGTGCGGATCTTGAGGTCGCGGGCGCCTAGCTTGGAGAGCATCCGGTGGATCTGGTCGCGCAAGCCGTCGCAGGAGTAGTGCGTGGTGAAACCCTGATAGAAGAACGTGACGTGACGAGGCGCCCAGACGGCTTCGACGCTCTGCGGCGGGGCGGCCACGGCAGGCTGCGCGCCGAGCAGGACCGCAGCGGCCGCGAGCGGAAACAGGGATGTGAGGCGCATGCAGGGGTTCTCCTCGAGAACTGGACGTGCTCCGGCACTGTCCTTCTGTGCCGAGAGCCTGACATAGGGTACTCCCCGTTTCCTGACGAGCCAAGTTCGTACTTGCCGCAAACGGCTCACGCCGGTGCCGGCCCGATAGGTAGATCTTCCGATGCGCGGCGGCATGCCGCGACACCACACTGGAGAAGGGCGAAATGACCCGAGGTCCGTCATGTGGGAACTTGCGCGATGAATGCTCGTTCCGAGCCTCGGGGCCGAGCCGGCCGCTCCAAGCCGGCACCGCTCGCACGGGTACTCGTGGGAACGGATTTCTCCATCGCCTCCAACCGAGCTCTGGAGCGGGCTGCTCGCCTTGCCGCGCCCGGCGGCGAGGTTCATCTTCTGCACGTGGAGGATCCGGCCGCCCCGGCGGCGGTCCGGGATGAGGCTCGCCGAGCGCTGGCGAGCGCCACGGCGGATATCCTCAAGCTTGCGCGGCAGTCCGGTGGCCGAAGGCTGCGCGTGACCTCCTCACTCAGGCTGGGCGCGGCCTACGTCGAGATCATCCGCTGCGCGCGTGAAACGGGGGCCGAGCTCGTGGTGCTCGGCAGGGGTGGATCTGCAGCGCCGCGCGGCCGCGTGATCGGCGCGACCGCGGCGCGTGTGATGCGCATGAGCGATGTCCCCACGCTCCTGGTCGGGAGCCGCACGCGAGGCCCGTATCGCAGGCCCCTCATCGCGGTCGAGCTCGATCCGTCGGCACGCGACCTCATGGAACTGGCCCGCCGGGTCGTGAGCTCCGATGAAGTGCCGCTGCGAATCATCCATGTGTACAGGGTGCCGTTCGAGAGCTATTACCTGGCCAATCGCGAACGAAGCGCCGCGGGATACTTCCGCGAGGTCCGCAAGGCGGCCGCCGCATCGTTAGCGGCGCTGCTCGATTCGATCGGATCGCGCCGGTACCTCGTGCATCCGGTGCTGCTGCGCGGCAACGCGAGATCGGCGATCCCGAGGGAAGCGGCACGCTGCCATGCCGACTTGGTTGTGGTTGGCACGCATGCACGCTCGGGCGTCTCGCACGCGTTGCTGGGAAGCGTCGCGGAATCGGTGATCGAGAACACCTCACGTGACGTCCTCGTGGCCCGACCGGTCCGCTTCACTTTTATTCCGCCCTGAGCCGTTTGAGCGCTTCCACCGTGGGTCAGCGGGATTCGCGAGGGCCGCCGCGGTGCCGGTTTCCGGAGGAGATCCAGTCCATCAGCGCGAGGAGCACGCCGGAGACGACGAATGTCAACTGGATCACGACCATCCACAGCAGCCTCACCGGATGCACGCTTGCCGTCTGATCGCTCAGCAGGAGAAAGTCTCGCAGCAGCGTGATCGCGCTGATTGCGACGATGGAGGCGATGACCTTCAGCTTCAGATCCGCGAAGCCGATGGTACCGAGCCAGACCGGCCGGTCCTCATGCTCGCCGATCTGCAGCTGCGACACGAAACTCTCGTATCCGGCGAAGATCACGACGAGAAGCAGGTTTCCCGTCAGGGAGAGATCGATGAGCGAGAGGGTGAGCAGGATGGCCTGCTCGGCCGTGATCGTCCCCAGGCGAGCCAGCTCACCGGCCAGCTCCCGCGCGAACGTCGCGAGGATGGCCAGAAGCGCGAGCGACATGCCGGCGTAGAGGGGCGCGAGCAGCCACCGCGTTGCGAACAGCAGCCGCTCGAACCGACTCTTCAGATCGGGCGGTTCGACATCCGGCGTGCCGGCTTCCGCTTTTGAATCCGCTTGCCTGCTCAAGCGCGCCTCCAGTACATCTTGTGAAGCTCCGAAGCGATCAGGATCAGCAGCGCGAGCGCGAGCAGCAAGGTCCACCCGGCAAGGGAGACCGGCTGGACCGCGAGCAGCTGCTGGACGCCCGGGGTATGCATGGCCCCGATGTGAATCAGCTGTGCGAGCAACGTGCCGAAGAGTAGCAGCTTGTTGCGCCATGGAGCGAGCCGGAATACCGAAAGCGTCTCGGATCGGCTGTTGAGTGCCTGCACGTTCTCGAAAAGGACCATCAGGAGCAACGTGGCATTGCGTGCCTGGGCGAGGCCGTATCCGTGAGTCAGCATCCATTGGTAGGTGGCGAAGGCCGAGCCTCCAATCACCGCGGCGGACAGGAGCACGCGCTCGATCATCAGCCGGTTGAATATGGGCTCGCGCGGCGGACGGGGACGCTGCCGCAATTCGTGGCCCTCCGCGGGCTCGAAGGCCAAGGCAACATCCTGGATGCCGTTCGTGACCAGGTTGAGCCACAGCAGCTGCACCGCGGTGAGGGGCAGCGGAAGGCCCACCGCCAGCGACAGGGCGAAGAGAACGATTTCCGCGGCACCGGTGGAGATGAGCAGGAAGATCACCTTGCGTACGTTGGCGTAGGCCACCCGACCTTCTTCGATGCCGGATACGATCGAAGCGAAGTTGTCGTCGGTGATGACGAGGTCCGCGGTTTCCCGCGCGACGTCAGTGCCGCCCCGGCCCATGGCCACGCCCACCTGGGCGGCTCTGAGGGCGGGCGCATCGTTGACTCCGTCGCCGGTGACCGCGACGAAGTGGCCCGCACGCTGCAGCGCGAGCACGATTTCGAGCTTCTGCTGGGGCTCGGTGCGCGCAAATACCCGGGCATTGCGTACCCGCTCATCGAAGGCGTGCTGACCGCGATTCGCCGATTCGGCCAGCTCCGGCCCGGTCACGACTTCGCGGGCTTCCTGCGCCAACCCGAGCTCGTGTCCGATCGCGAAGGCGGTCGCCGGATGATCACCGGTCACCATCGCGACCTCTATGCCGGCACGATGGCATTGGTCGATCGCGCCCCGCGCCTCCGGCCGCAACGGGTCGGCCATTGCCACCAGTCCCAAATGACACAGGCCGCTCAGGTGCTCGCGCGAGAAGACGCTTTCACCCGCAAGCCGCACCGGACCGTCGGCTATGGCCAGGACGCGATACCCTTCAGCGGCAAGGGATTGCGCCTGAGCCAGGATCTGCGCCTTCTGCAGCGGCGGTTCGCCATCGGGCGTGGCGGCCCTCGCGCACATTTCGAGAAGGGTCTCCACGGCCCCTTTGACCATGGCCCAGGACCCCTCGGCTGTTTGATGGAGACTGGCCGCGAACCGCGCCTCGGACTCGTACGGCAGGATGGCGATCTGGGGGGCGGCGGCGAGAGCGTCGGGCCGGGTGGTGCCGAACTTGTGGGCGAGCACCAGCAGCGCCAGGTCCACCGGGTCGCCTTCCCCGCGCCAGTGCCCGTCCTGGCGCGAGAGCACGGCTTCATTGGCGAGCGCTGCCGCACGGCACAAACGCTCGAATATCCGCTGCCGCGGCGGCAAGTCGGCCCCTGCGGGCGGCAGCAGCGTTCCATCGGGCACGAGACCCTCGCCGGTCACCGCCCATGGGGGCTGATCAGCCAACTGCACATGGCGGGCGGTAAGTTGGTTGACGGTCAGAGTCCCGGTCTTGTCCGAGATGATGAATGTGCAGGAGCCGAGAGATTCCACGGCGACCAGACGGCGAACGATCACGTTGCGACGAGCCATGCGCCCCATGCCGATGGCGAGCGCCACCGTGAGAGCCACCGGCAGGCCCTCGGGAATGGCGGAGACCGCCAAGGCAACCGCGAACAGAAAGATCTCGGCCGGCGGCGTGCCGCGCGCGATCTCGAAACCGGCGAGCCCGATCGCAATGGCGGCGACCGCAAGGCCGATGAAGCGCGTGAATCGGTCCATTCGCTCGAGTAACGGCGGTCGCGTCGGCGGAGTGCCGAACACCGTCTCGGCGATCAGTCCGAGCTGGGTGTCCAGGCCGGTTCCGATGACGATTCCGCGCGAGCGGCCGCTCGCGATGAGCGTGCCCGCGAAGGCCATCGTACGGCGCTCGGCGAGCGGCGAGTCTGGCGATAGCTGCGCATGGGCGTCTTTCGCCACGGGCAGCGACTCACCCGTTAGAATCGATTCGTCCACGGTGAGGTTGAGCGTATCGAGCAGACGCAGATCCGCAGGCACCTTGGACCCGGATTCGAGCAAAACCAGATCCCCGGGCACCAGCTCCCGGGCGTCGATGTCGAGGACGTCTCCTGCGCGGATCACGTGTGAGCGCAATACCACGAGATCGCGCAGCGCCTCGGCAGCGTGCTCCGCGCTGTATTCCTGATAGGTACCGATACCGGCGTTCAGCAGCAGGGCGGCGAATATGAACCCGGAGCTCGTCCACTCCCGAATCAGGAGCGACACCAGGGCGGCTGCGAGCAGTACATATACGAGGGGGTTGCGAAACTGCGCGATGAACGTCGCGCCGAGTCCGGTCGGCTCGACCTGGGGCAGGGCATTGCGGCCGAGTGTCTGCAGGCGGTTGCGCGCATCGTCCCGAGTCAGACCGTGCTCGGAAGTGCCGAGCATGGCCATCACCTCGGCGGGACGCATCGCATGCGGGGGCGCCGGTGAGCGTGCGCGAGCCATCGTCTTCTCCTGATTCGAAGCAGATCGTACTGGTCGACCGCACGCAGTACATACGCACATTCAACCGGGTCCGCTGGCTCTGCTCCGTATAGTTACGGATGTTCCGAGTTGAGCGCCGCGAGGCATTCTCTGCGGGTGTGTTCCGTTGCTTTCTCATCAATCGGAGGGCGATACCATCATGAACGGCAAATTGCAGACCGGCGGCTCGAGAGCCTGGCAAGGCCGGGTCAGCGGCCTGATCGGCTTAACCTGCGCCGTGGCCATTATGTTGGGCCTGTCCGCTTGCGAGACGCTGCGGGTCGGCAGCGACTACGACCGGGCGGCGGACTTCCGCGGCTATCATTCATTCACCTGGCTGCCGCGCGCGGATTACGCGGACGGCAATCCCCTGGTCGTCGAGCGGGCACGCAAGGCCATTGAGACACGGCTCGAGCAGAAGGGCTATACCTTCGTGAGCAACCCGGAAGCGGCCGACTTCGCGGTCGACTTCACGATCGGCGCCCACGAGAGGACGGATATCCGCGCCTACCCGGCGCCGTACGGAGGCCCCTGGTATTGGTACGGCCCCCGCTGGTGGGGGTACCCGTACTGGGGAACCGGAGTCGATGTGCGTCAGTATCGGGAGGGCGCGCTCTCCATCGATATCTTCGACGCGAGGACCCACAAGCCCGTGTGGCACGGGTGGGCGCGGAAGGACCTGACACGCAGGGATATGGAGGATTCGGGGCGCTCCATCCGGGAGGCGGTGGATTCGGTGCTCGCGAAGTTTCCACCCGGGTAGGTGCCGCGCGGCTCGCGCGGCGTCGAAGGCGCTACGGCCCGGCAGAATGCTCGGCAGGCCACCGGGCCCGAGTGTCCGAAGCCCTTCGAATCAGCCGTGACCTCAAATCGTGCCTGCGGAGGGCTTGGGCGGGCCCGCCCCGCGGGCTCCGGGGGCAAGCCTGCGCCAGCTGCGGCGCACCGCGTGGCGCAAAATCGATCAGTCGGGGCCTGCCAGCGGGTTCGCCGGGGCCGCGCTGGCGCGCGTGACGCTTCGGATCCAAGATGACGCCTGAGCGGCTCGGACCGGGCCTTCTCGCCGGAGCCGGCCGCTCTCGGAATCTCTGGCCGAATGCCCGAGCGCTCTGGCATGCTCGCCCGAGCGCGTTGCGGCGGCTTTGGAAAAGCGGGGGTGAGAAAAAAATGATAGAAGACAAACCTACGGGCCTCGCCGACGCGGTGATCGCCCGGATGAGCGATTGCACCGAGCCGCGGTTCAAGGAGGTCATGGCCTCCCTCGTCCGTCATCTGCACGCCTTCGTGAATGAAGTCGATTTGACGCCGGAGGAATGGATGGCGGCCATCGAGTTCCTCACCGCCACGGGCCAGGCCTGCAACGAGCGCCGCCAGGAGTTCATTCTGCTGTCCGACACGCTCGGCGTGTCGATGGCCGTCGTCGGCCTCGATCAGGCGCGCTCGGTACGCGCCGATGCGCAGATTGCGCGGCGCGCGACGGAGGCCACCGTGCAGGGGCCCTTCTACTGGGAAGGCGCGCCCGACATGCCGCTCGGCTGCGATCTGAGTGCCGCGGACGTTGCGGGCGAGCCCGCCTACTACACCGGCGAAGTCACCGATACCGAGGAGCGGCCCTTGGCCGGCGCGCTGCTCGACATCTGGTCGGGCGACGGCGAAGGCGTCTACGACATGCAGGTGGCGGGAAAGGGCATGACGCTGCGCGGCCGGCTGCGCACGGATGCCGATGGGCGCTATCGTTTCTGGTCGATCCGGCCCACCGAATATCCCGTCCCAACCGATGGGCCGGTCGGCGTGATGTTGAAGCGTATGGGCCGCCATCCCATGCGGCCGGGGCATATCCACATGAAGGTGTCGGCGGAAGGCCACGTTCCGCTGACGACGCATCTCTTCGGCCGCGGCGGGCGCTACCTCGACAGCGACGCGGTGTTCGGTGTCCGCAACAGTCTCATCGTCGATTACGAGCGGCACGAGCCGGGCCTTGCACCCGACGGGCGTGACCTGAAGCAGCCCTACTACACGGTCCGCTACGCTTTCCGGCTCTCGCCGCGCTCGTAGGGCCCCCGCAATTCGCCTTGCCGGAGGCGCATAATGGCCGGATGAGACGTCACGTCGCGATTCGCCTGTTGCTGGGGCTGAGCCTGTCGATCGTGGCGGCCGCTCGCGGCGCACCGGCCCAGAATTGGCCGATGTTTGGCGGCAACGTGCAGAGCACCAGCGCCAATCCTCGACCCGCCGGGATCAACGCGGCCAACCTTGGGCGGCTGCGGCGCCGGCAGGTGCGGCTGAACGGTCTGGTCGACGCCAGCGCCATTTACCTGCAGGGTGCGACCATCCGGGGCGCCCGGCACGATGCGATCTTCGTCACCACGAGCTACGGCAGGACCCTGGCGCTCGATGCCGATACGGGCGAGGTGCTGTGGGAGTACACCCCTGCGAGCTATCGCGGCTTGGCGGGTACGCCCCAGTTCACCAACTCCACCCCCGTCGCCGATCCCGACGGGAAATACATCTATGCCGCTTCGCCCGACGGGTACATCCAGAAGCTGGCCGTCAGTGACGGACGGCTGCTGTGGCGCACGGCGGTCACCGAGCTGCCGCGGCGGGAGAAGATGGCCTCGCCTCTGAAATTCTTCCGCGGGCACGTCATTGCGGTCACGGGTGGCTACATCGGCGACCAGCCGCCCTATCAGGGCCATGTCGTGGTTCTCGACGGCAGGGCCGGGAAGTTGCTCGCTGTCTGGAACTCGCTCTGCAGCAACCGTACCGGGCTGATGGAGCCGAGCTCCTGCCCGCAAAGCCAATCTGCCATCTGGGGCCGTGCGGGGGCGGTGATCGATCCGGCCAACGGCCATATTTTCATCGCCACCGGCAACGGCCATTGGAACGGCACCACGGACTGGGGCGATGCGGTCGTCGAGCTCGACTCCGAGGCCACGAGGATCCTCGGCAACTACACGCCGGCCGATACCTCGCGGCTCAACGACAGTGATCTCGACCTGGGCTCCACATCACCGGTACTGCTCGGCGGCAACCTGCTCGCCCAGGGGGGCAAGGACGGCAAGATCCGGTTGCTCGATCTGCGGCGGATTGCCGGCGCCGCACCCCACAAGGACCACGAGCTGCAGATCGTCTCCACCCCCAGCGGAACCGATCTGTTCACGCAACCGGCAGTGTGGCGCAACGATGGGCAGACCTGGATGTCCGCGGCCGACAGCGGTGCGACCGCGGCGTGGCGGGTCGAGAGCGGAAAGCTACGCCGGCAGTGGCGCCATGGCATCGGGGGCACGAGTCCATTCGAGGCCGGCGGGTTGCTGTTCGTCTACGCACCGCATGGCGGACTCAACGTGTATGAGGCCGTTTCCGGCCGGCGCATCGCGACACTGCCCTGCGGAGCGGGCCATTGGAACAGTCCGATCGTGGTCGATGGCAGGATCATCCTGCCCGAGGGCAACGCGATCAGCCGCGCCACCCGGGGCGTGCTCGACATATGGGCGCTGCCCACGGGATAGGTGCTGCCGCCTCAGTGCGCGGGGGCTGGTAGCACCGGGGCGGCGACGCCGACGTTGGTTCCCCACTGTTGATCCCCCGCCTCGCGCCTTCGCTTCACCACCGCTTCATTCAGCCGGTACATGCCGGGCATCGGGTCGGTTGCGACCTCGGGCCGGCCCGCGAAATGCATGTAGCTCTCATGGGGCGCGAAGGCCGGCCAGTCCGGTTGTCCCGGCGCCTTCGGAACGCCGGTGCGGGCGAACGAGGTCCAGTAGGCGATCATCGCCTGCGAGAGCGCTTCATTGCGCGGCCCGCGGGCCACCGGCCAATTCGGCAGCTTCGGCGCCTCGGGACCGACGCGGCCGAACACGAAGGGGATCTCGCTGGCGTGGAAGGCATGCAGCCCACGGGCGCGCGCCGCCCGGTAGCCGTGATCGAAGAAATAGAGATAGGAGGGCTTTCCCACCGCCGCTTCGTCGCGCACGATCCGCTCGGCACTCCATGCGAAGATGGCATCACGCTCCGCGGCCATCATGCTGGCCCTGATGTTGCTCGCGGGATAAAGCCGCAGGAACCGGGGGGCGAGATCGCCGTAGCGCTCACGGATCTCCCTTTCATACACCGCGCCCGAGGAGGGCAGGGGTGGCAGGAAGCCGGGCAGAGTCTGTATCTCGCCCGCGTTGAATCCCATGAGCACCGGCACGTGCGCCTCTTCCCTGCGGTCGAAGACCGTGACGATCTGGCGCGGCAATGCCCAGCCGTCGATGGTGCCCGCGGGCCGAAACCCGGCCATGAGCGCCGCATCGTTCAGCTTCGTGGCGCTCATCGCCCGCAGCGCGGCGAGGTTGGGGGCGTGCAGATCCTTCTCGATCCGGGTGCCGAGCGCCTCGGCCGAGGGCAACCCGTGCTCCGCCTTCTTCAGCTCGGGCACCGAGGCGATGCCGAGGCTCTCGCCGATCGCCTTCTGGAAGAGGCCGCGCGCCAGCGGGCTCGCGAGGAGGTAGGCGACACTGACCCCTCCCGAGGACTCGCCCATGATGGTGACGTTGTGAGGGTCACCGCCGAAGGCCGCGATGTTCTGCCGCACCCATTTGAGCGCCTGGATTTGATCGAGGAGGCCGTAGTTGCCCGAGACGCCTTGGGGCGACTGCGCGCTCAGAGCCGGCAACGCCAGCCAGCCGAGCGCGCCGAGCCGGTAGTTCATCGACACGAACACGACGCCGTGCGCCGCAAAGTTTCTGCCGTCGTAGTAGGGCTCCCAGGTGCTGCCGTAGACGTACCCGCCACCGTAGATCC
>JABBNZ010000115.1:0-1376 GCA_019352035.1 Pseudomonadota bacterium
GGCAACCTCGTCTGCCGTAGGGAATGGAAGGCGAGCATTCCCCGCACCGATGTCTGAGCGCGGCGTCGGCCGACCATGAGTTCGGCAGGCCGCAAGCCCGGTCCGAAGGATGACAACTGGGGCGGCAACCAGGGTCTCTTTCGCGCGATCCTCGCCGGCCCCGGCCACTCACTGGCGGATGCCTTCGCGAGCCTCGAGCGCGCGCCACACGTCGAGCACATCCTGCGCCATCCGACGCGGGACTTGTTCTCGGCGCGCGTGAGCCTGGCGCCGGAGGAGGGCGAAGGCTACTGGGAATTCACGCGCATCCACGGCGAGATCTACGTCGTCGTGGCCAACTTCACCTACAAGGACCCGCGGGTCGAGCTCGTGCCTGGCGATGGCTTGGTGCAGTTCAACTTCAAGATTTCGGGTGACATGGCGCTCGCCGTCAGCCGCACCGAGCCGGTGCGCTGGAACCGGCCGTCGCTGCTGGTCTGGGCGCAGCCGAAAGGACTCGACATCAGCGAGTGGACAGCGCCGCGCGCGCGCGAGCAGTTCATCATCGTCAGCATGCGTCCGGAGTTCCTCATGCAGACCTTCCTCCCTTCCGGCGCGGAGCTGCCGGAGCCGCTCAAAGGCTTCGCCTCCGCAAGTGGTGAGAAGGTTAACTACTCGCAGCATCCGCTCTCCGCGCAGGCGTTCGAATCGGCGACGCGGCTCCTCAACAGCCCGCTCGCCGGGCCGCTCGGCCTGCTTTACACCGAGGGGCTCACCCTCGAGCTCATCTGCCACGCCGTTTCGACGCTCTCCTCGGTGACGGGGGCCCCCGCCGAGAAATACAGCGACCGCGAGCTGCGCTGCCTGCACGCGGCGCGAGCCATCCTGCTGCGACAGCTCGCGCCCGCGCCGACCATCAGCAACCTCGCTCGCTCGGTCGGCATGTCCAAGTCGACCCTCACCAAAGGCTTCAAGGCCGTCTTCGGCGAGACGATCTTCGATTTCAGCCTGCGCTGCCGCATGCGCCACGCGCTCACTCTGATGCGCGACCAGGGCTGCTCGGTCGAGCAGGCCGGAGAGGCAATCGGCTACGCGCACCCGACCTCCTTCACCACCGCCTTCCGGCGCCATTTCGGCATGCGCCCGATCGACGTGCGGCGAGCCAAGTCCCGTTAGCGGTGCATCGGCTCGCGACTCCGGCCGAATTCCTAGCAAATGGGCTGCGCCAGCGAAGGCTGGCCGCCGAGCTCACGCGTATCGTCGGTTCGCAGCCAAGACTCTCGGGGCCATCGCATGACAAAATCAGTTTTCAGGCGCCGGAGCGCCAAGGCGGCGATGCTGGCGCAGCGGCGGGCGCTCGGAACAGTGGGAGCGGCTGTATGCCTCGCGCTATACGG
>JABBNZ010000115.1:1386-10116 GCA_019352035.1 Pseudomonadota bacterium
GTGCGCGCCGCCGACGCTGCAGGGGAGAGCCCAGCGGCTCAGTCGAGCCAGGCGGTCCCGGGGGCGCCGGCGCAGGATAGCCTGTCGATCCTGCGGGAGATCACGGTGACCGCGAGCCGCAGGCGACAGACTGAAGAATCTGTTCCCTACAGCCTCACCGTCGTTTCACCGCAGCAGCTCGCGGACGCCAACGTCACCGATATCGCCTCGCTCGCGAGCCAAGTCCCTGGCCTCAGCATGTACGATTTCGGCGCCCGATTCGCGGGCGCCACGGTGCCGATCATCCGAGGCATCAACGCGACCGGCGAGCCCAGGGGATTTCGCTCGTTCGAGCAAAGTCCCGTCGGGGTCTACGTCGGAAACTCACCGATCGATGATTACATCCAGCTCATCGACCTGAAGCGCATCGAGGTGCTGCGCGGTCCGCAGGGCACTCTCTATGGTGCAGGGGCGCTCGGGGGCGCCATCCGGCTGATCCCGAACGATCCGGAGCTCAACACGGACTCCGGCCAGGTGGAAGTCGGCGGCGACCGGGTGGCTCACTCGAGCGGCACCGGCTACACGTTCGATGGCGTCATCAACCTTCCGCTCGGACACCGGCTGGCGTTTCGGGCGGCGGCGAAATACGACGACCAGCCGGGTTGGATCGACGTGTACGGACTGCTCGCGCGCAGCAACCCGGGCGTGAGCGGTGTGCCCAAGCTGGCCGATCCCGCCGATCCGGTCGGCAGCTCCGGCGTGTACGGCAGCCGCTCGGACTGGAACTTCCAGAAGACGTTCACCGGTCGCGCGGCATTGCTCTGGCAGCCACTCGAGAGCTTCAAGGCCGTGCTCGCCATCCTGCATACCGGGCTGCGCGGGGATGGTGGCCCGCAGGTGAATCCCGACTTCCCGGGCGGGGCGTCGCCGATCGATCCGAGCGTTACCCTGCCGGCCGGCGGCGCCTATCGGGAGTTCTCACAGGTCGATCAGCCCTTCTCCCGCTACACGAACCTGACCAGCCTCGATCTGAGCTACGACGCCGGCTTCGCGACGCTCTCTTCGACGAGTTCCTATCTCACGACGAGCGGGCAGTTCCTCGAGGACGATACTTACAACATCGGGGGTGTGGCTGGTGGCGCGTATCTTCCGTACTACGCAGGCAACCCCGTCAATCCGCGCTTCGTCTACGATTATCAGTTCGGCGACACGGAGCACACGTTCACCCAGGAGGTCCGGCTCGTCTCCAAGACCCCGCTCTGGCACCGCCTCGATTATGTGGTGGGCGCGTTCTACGAGGATCAGACGCGCAGGGGCTCCTGGAACATCGCCAACCCGGGCTCGCCGGAACGCTCGCTCGCGCAGGGCTGCACGGGTGCCGTGTACTATGGGTCCGCCTATCCGGACTGTCTGGTGACGAGCGGGCCGGGCGATCTCACCTTCACGCAAATCGATACCCAGCAGTTCCAAGACAAATCTGTTTACGGAGATATTACCTGGCATCTCGCGCCGGACTTGAGCCTCTCCGGCGGCGTCCGTCACTTCGAGCAGCAGTTCACCGATGCCCAGCTCTATCTCGACTATACGTTCCCAACCCTTGTGCCGGCGACGCCGCACAGCGAGCCGGCCTCGACCAACATCGGCAAGGTGGATCTGTCCTACCAGTATGCGCACGATCAATACGTGTACGCCCTCTGGTCGCAGGGCTTCCGCCGCGGCGGGGCCAACTCCGTGCCGCTCGCCGGCCCGTTCCGGGAAAGTCCGCTGCTCGCCGGCTACGCCCCCGACAGCACCGACAACTACGAGGCCGGCATCAAGGGCCGGTTCGCGAACGGCTTGAGCTACGCCTTCGATGTGTTCGACGTCAAGTGGAACAAGCCGCAGATTTCCGCGAGCCTGCCTTCGGGCAATCTCGCGGTATACAACGGCAACACCGCCGAATCGAAGGGCTTTGAGTTCCAGTCCGCCGGTCCGCTCTTCCTGCCGGGTCTCGCCTACAACATCGGCGTGTCCTATGCCGATGCCAAGCTCACCAGCGGCTTCTCGCTGCCGGCCAACGACGGTACCGGGACGATCGTTCCGGGACTTATCTCCGGCCAGTCGGGCGACCAGCTTCCCGGAAGCCCCAAGACCAGCCTCAGCGCGGCGCTCGATTACCAGCGGCCGCTCCTGCCGGGATACTCGCTGTCGCTGTCGCTGAACGGCACCTATCACAGCGCCATCAAGCTCGGTCTGGCGCAGGCGGAGGGCAATACGCCCGTTCAGCAGTCATCGAGCTACCTGGTCATGAACTTCTCGGTGGCGCTCAGCCACGATCCCTGGCGCGCGACCCTGTACGTGACCAATCTGGCGGACAAGCAGGAAATCCTGGTGCCGCCCTATAACCCTAACGCGTTCGACTTTCTCACGAACGACTATATCGTCAACCAGCCGCGGGTAATCGGCGTCCGCCTGGCGTACATGTTCTGACGCGCCATGAGCCGTCCGGGATTCAATAGGGCCGCACTGGCGGCAAGCAGCCTGCTGATCGCAGTATCGGCCGCGGCGGGGCCGCGCTTGGTATTGACGGACGCCGACTATGCTCGCGCCGAGAGCCGCATGCCCTACAACACCGAGCCGCTGGTGTTGCATTCTGTCAGTCGCATTAGGTGGCTGACCGATGGCGAGGTCTCATACCGGACGACCACGGCGCAGGGCAGGCGGCTCGTTCTCGTGAATCCCGAGCGGGATACGCGCCGCTCCGTGCCCTGCGGCGGGCGAGGCGACCGTTGCGGGCACGCCGCGGCGGCGGATCCGCTCGCCGCGCGCTCACCCAACGGACGCTGGGCGGCCTTCGTCCGGCACGACAACCTCTGGGTTCGTAGCATCGCGACCGGCAAAGCGACGCAGCTCACCTTCGATGGCAGGAAGAATTTTGGCTATGCAACCGACAATTCCGGCTGGCATCATTCTGGGCGCGCGATAGTGAGCTGGTCGCCCGACTCGCGTCTGATCGCGACCTATCAGCAGGATCAGCGGGGCGTCGCGGACATGTACCTCGTGAGGACGGAGGTCGGCCACCCGGCGCTCGAGAAATGGAAATACGCGATGCCGGGCGACAAGGTGGTGCCCACCATCCAGCGCGTGGTCATCGACGTGGCCACGCGCAAGGTCGTGCGTCTGCGCATGCGACCCGATCAGCGCCGTACGGCGCATTGCTACGATCTCGATTGCGGCCCGCATGGCGCCATGACGGACGTGCAGTGGAGCCCGCACGGCCGGAACGTGGCTTTCGTCTCGGTATCCCGGGATCATAAGGTTGCGTGGTTGCGGATCGCCGACACCTTGACGGGTGCCGTGCGCACGGTCATCCGTGAGCAGGTTCCGACCTTCTACGAGTCGGCGAGCGGCTGGGCGCAGAACGCGGTCAACTGGCGCTACCTGCCCGCAAGCCACGAGGTGATCTGGTTCTCCCAGCGCGACGGTTGGGGACATCTCTATCTTTACGATTCGCGCACCGGCCGGCTGAAGAACCGGATCACGAGCGGCGCGGGAAATGTCGTCGACTTGCTCAAGGTCGACCGGAAACGGCGCTTGCTTTATTTCCTCGGTGACGATCACGAGCCCGGCAGCAACCCATATTTCTGCTACCTCTACAAGGTGGGCTTCGACGGGCGCCACCTCCAGCTCCTCACCCCGGAACGGGCGAATCACGCGATCTCGATGTCGCCCTCGGGCCGCTATTTCCTCGACAGCTACTCGACGCCCGATAGGCCGCCGGTCACTGTCCTGCGTGACAGCCACGGCCGGCTGATCCGCACGCTCGAGCGTGCCGATATCTCCCGGCTGCGCAAGAGCGGCTGGCGCCCGCCCATGTCGATCACGCTGAGGGCGCGCGACGGAGTGACGAAACTCTACGGGCTCCTCTACCGGCCCACGAATTTCGATCCGCGAAGGAAGTATCCGGTCATCGACCGGATCTACCCCGGGCCACAGATTGGCAGCGTCGGCAGTTTCGGCTTCGAGGCGGCGCGCGGGGATTCGCAGGCGATGGCGGAGCTCGGCTTCGTGGTGGTAGCCATCGACGGCATGGGGACCTCACTGCGATCGAAGAGCTTCCAGGACGCCTATCGCGGCAACCTGAGCGATAACACCTTGCCCGATCAGGTAGCCGGGATCCGCGAGCTCGCCCGGCACTATCCGTGGATCGACCTGACACGCGTCGGCATCTACGGTCATTCCGGCGGGGCCTACGCAGCGGTGGCCGCGATGCTGCGTTACCCCCACTTCTTCAAGGTGGGCGTGGCGGAGTCCGGCAATTACGATCAGCGTGGCTACGAGGCCGACTGGGGCGAGCAGTACATGGGGCTCCCTGAGCGCGGGTCCGGCGGCGAATCGAGCTACGACACCCAGGACGATCAGCGTCAGGCGGGAAATCTGCAGGGGCATCTACTGCTCATGGATGGCACTATGGACGACAACGTGCCGCCGTACGAGACACTGCTGCTGGTCCGGGCCTTCATCCGCGCCAACAAGGACTTCGACCTGATCATTCTGCCCAATCAGCGTCACGAGTATCGCGGCACGGCGCGGCTCTATGCGGCGCGGCGACGTTGGGATTACTTCGTCCGACATCTCCTCGGTGCGCGGCCGCCTCGCGAGTACGCGCTGAATCCGCCGGTCGGCGCGCCCCTCGGGACCGGCTGGTGATGGCGCGGCGCTCAGTCGAGCTCGGGCAGAGCCACGTCCAGCAGCCGCAGCGCCTCGATCAACGGCTGCAGGTGCGCGCGATAGTGGTGCCAGCGTCCGATCGACGAGCGGTAGATCGGGCGGCGCACCTGGGCCGAGCTGGCGGTGTAGGAGGCGGCGGCGTTCTTCTCGACCGCGACCGCCCGGTCGTGCCACTCGAGACCGCAGGCGCGCGCGAGCGCCGCGCCCGTGCCATGGGGGTCGTTCACCAATTCCTCGTAGCGGACCTCGTGGATCGACTCCCCGAGGGTGGTGCGCCAATGCGCGATCAGCGCCGCATAGGCGGCATAGTAGCGGGCCAGCTCCTGCAGGTCGTAGCTGAACGGATAGGCTTCACCGAACAGGGTGCGGTACATCGCGAAGCACCCATCGAGCGGCGAGCGACTGATGAGGACCAGCCGCGCGCGCGGCAGGGCGCGCCGGATCGCTCCGAGGTAAAGGTAGTTCATCGGGAGCTTCTCGATGATGTTCTCGCGGCCATTGCCGCCTGCGAGCCGCGAGTAGCGGGCTGCGACGGCAGCCCAGTCAGCGCCTGCTGCACGCGTGAACACATCCGCGGGAGGGGGGAAGCCGCCCGCTGCCAGCGAGCCGGTCGCTGGCGAGGCCGCGAGAAGCGCGCTCCCGAAGTGGTTGGTCTCGCCGTTCGATCGCACTCCGTCAAGGCCTGTCAGTATGCGCTCGACCAGGGTCGTGCCCGAGCGCGGCAGCCCCACGATGAAGATGTAGCGATCCGATGGGTCCGCGCCAGTGGCGGCGGTGCTGCTGCCGTGAGGGAAAGCTTCGGCGATGCGCCGCAGCTTGCGCTCATCGACCGCCACATTGTAGGCGAGGTGCCGCCGGCGGGCGCTCGCGGCCATCGCGAAGCACCCGAAGGCCTCATCGTAGCGGCCGAGATCGTCGAGTTCCTTGCCGAGGGCATAGCCGAGAAACATCCGCGCGCGATCCTCGAGGTCCGGGCGCGCCAACTCCCGCTGCAGCTCCTCGACGTGGTTGGCCGCGGCGTTCTGCACCCGCAGCTCCGCGCGCAGCAGATAGCTGGGATATTCGCGCGCATCGAGCTCGAGGGCGCGGTCGCAGGCGGCTTCGGCCTGCTCGAGCCGGCCGAGGCTGCGCTCGCTCGAGGCGAGGTTGTACCAGTGCCGCGGCACCGCGGGAGCGATCTCGGTGGCACGGCGGTAAAGAGCGTTGGCGCGCTCGTGGTGCCCCAGGGCGAGAGACACGCATGCAAGGGCATCGTATGCCTCAGCAATGCCCGGGGCCCTTCTCATGGCGGTCTCGACGACAGCGTCCGCATCCGCCGTACGACCAAGGCGCAACAGGATCGTCGCCAATAGTCCGTGCGATGGCGAGCAAGCTGATTTGCCGGCGACGGCCCGCTCGGCGAGTGGTAGCGCTTCCGCGAGGCGACCGGCGCGCATCAGGCGAAAGGCTTCCGCGTCGGGTGTAAAGGGCTGAGCGGTCATTGTGGGCGGTTTTATGGCGCAGACGAAGTTATACCGCGCATCGGCGGGACGCGTCGAGTGCGCTGCCCTGATGGGCATTTGAGGAGAGTCCTGGTGACGGCGACCGATCCGCTTCTGCAGCCCTACCGGTTGCGACATCTCACGCTGCGCAACCGCCTCATGACGACGGCGCACGAGCCCGCCTACCCCGAGGAAGGCATGCCGAAGGGGCGCTACCGTGCCTATCACGTCGAGCGCGCCAAGGGCGGTATCGCACTGACCATGACGGCGGGATCCGCCGCGGTCTCGCGCGACAGTCCGCCGGCATTCAACAACATCGCGCTCTACAAGGACGAGGTCGTCGGCTGGATGAAAGATCTGGCGGACGCCTGTCACGAACAGGGCGCAGCGGTGATGATCCAGGTCACCCACCTTGGCAGGCGCACCCGCTGGGACCGCGGCTTCTGGCTGCCGGTCGTCTCCGCTTCGCACCGCAAGGAGCCCGCCCACCGCGCATTCCCCAAGAGGATCGAGGACTGGGACATCCGCAGGATCGTCACCGACTATGCGGACGCCGCCGAGCGCATGCAGGCGGCGGGGCTCGACGGCATTGAGCTCGAGGCCTATGGGCACCTGATCGACCAGTTCTGGTCGCCACTGACCAACGACCTGGAAGGTCCATACGGCGGCACCGCGGAGAATCGCTTGCGCTTCGCGCTCGATGTGCTCGCCGCCATCCGCAAGCGTGTCGGCCCGCGCCTGATCATCGGCGTACGCTTCAGCGCCGAGGAACTGCTGCCGGGCGGCCTGACACGGGAAGAGGGGCTCGAGATCGCGCGGAGGCTCAAGGCGACCGGCATGGTCGATTTCCTCAATGTCATCCGCGGCCACATCGACACCGACGCGGGCCTGACGGATGTGATCCCCATCCAGGGCATGGCCAGCGCGCCGCATCTGGACTTCGCTGGCGAGATCCGCGCCGCGATCGGCTTGCCGACTTTCCACGCGGCACGTATCCAGGACGTGGCAACCGCCCGGCACGCCATCGCTGCAGGGAAGCTCGACATGGTGGGGATGACCCGCGCGCACATCGCCGATCCACACATCGTGCGCAAGATCCGCGCGGGCCGTGAGCAGGACATCCGCCCCTGCGTGGGCGCTAACTACTGCCTCGACCGGATCTACCAGGGAGGGTCCGCCTACTGCATTCACAATCCCGCCACCGGGCGCGAGCTCTTCATGCCCCACGACATTGCTCCGGCGGGCTTGCGACGCAAGGTGCTCGTGGTGGGCGCCGGACCTGCGGGGCTCGAAGCGGCGCGGGTCGCCGCTGAGCGCGGCCACGAGGTGCTGGTGCTCGAGGCGGCCGCTGAGCCGGGCGGGCAAATCCGCCTCACCTCTCGCAGCCGCCGCCGCCGCGAGATGCTGGGCATCGTCGACTGGCGAATGGCCCAGTGCGCCGCGCGCGGCGTCAACTTCCGCTTCGAGACTTGGGCCGAGGTCGAGGACGTCATGGCCGAGGCCCCGGACGTTGTCATCGTGGCTACCGGCGGCCTGCCTGACATGCGGGCGCTGGAGTCGGGAAACGACCTGGTTGTCTCGAGCTGGGACATCATTTCCGGAAGCGTTGCGCCGCGATCAGACGTGCTCCTCTTTGACGATGCCGGCGATCATGTCGGCCTGCAGGCGGCCGAGATCCTCGCGGCCGCCGGCGCCAGGATCGAGATCATGACGCCCGAGCGCTCATTGGCGCCGGAAGTGATGAGCATGAATCTCGTGCCGTACGTGCGCAGCCTGCAGAAGCCCACGGTGACCTTCACGATCACCTACCGGCTGGTCCGCGTGAGCCGCGAGGGCGAGCGGCTCCTGGCCCTCGTCGGGAGCGACTACGATGATGTGCGCGCGCAGCGGCGCGTCGAGCAGGTCGTAGTCAATCACGGCGCGGTGCCGAGCGAGGACCTTTACTTCGCTCTCAAGCCGCTCTCCAGCAACCTCGGGGAGGTCGACCACGAGCGGCTGCTCAGGGGCCTGCCGCAGAACGTCCGCGGCAACCCACGGGGCACTTTCCAGCTCTTCCGGATCGGGGACGCGGTGGCCTGCCGCAACACGCACGCGGCCATCTATGATGCCCTGCGGCTCGTCAAGGACCTGTAGGAAGCCGTCATGGAGGTGCAGTCTCGGTGAGATCGATAGTGCGAGAGAGCATCAGTTCCGGGGCGCCGCCGGGGGAGAGGCCGACCGCCGTCGCGGCGGTCGGCCTCGCGCTGGTCGTGCTCGGCGCGAGCATGTACAACATCCTGCCGCTGCTGACGGCGGGTGCCGCGGACAAGCTCGGCTTTTCCGCGCAGCAGGCTGGCCTGATGTCGTCGGTTCTCACCGCCGCCTCCGGTGCCAGCGCGCTCTTGGCCGGCGCGTGGGTGCGCTCGCTCCGCTGGCCGCCCGCGGCCGCCATCGCTCTTGGGGGGATGCTGGCCGCGAGCCTGGGCGCCCTGCTGGCGCACGGGTACGGGTCGTTCGTGCTGCTACTGGGGCTGGCCGCGTTCTGCGGCAGTGCGGCGTTCTCCTTGGGAATGACGATTCT
>JABBNZ010000116.1 GCA_019352035.1 Pseudomonadota bacterium
CCACGCTTTTTGGCTCAACGGCGCTGGGCCGGGCAGGAGCCCGGATCCAGCGCTTGATCTTAGTGCCGATGAATGCCCATCCGCCCTGAGCCATGAAGCGGCGCGAACGCGTGGCAGGCACACGGAGGTGCCCCGCCGCCGCAGGTGGCGGACGTTGAGCCAAAAACCACGCTTTTTGGCTCAACGGCGCTGGGCCGGGCAGGAGCCCGGATCCAGCGCTTCACTAAGGGTTCGTCGCGGGCGGCGGGCTGATCTCGCTGCGGCCGGGCTCGTCGAGCTTGTCGCCGAGCATCCGGCGCACGAACACGAAGCACAGCGGGATAAGGAGGACACCGAGCACGGCGGCGGTGAACATGCCGCCGACCACGCAGGTGCCGATGGCGTGTCGGCCGTTGGCGCCGGCTCCCGATGACACCACCATGGGGAACACGCCGAAGATGAAGGCGAACGAAGTCATGATGATGGGCCGGAACCGCAGCCGCGCGGCTTCGAGGACGGCGTTGTGGAGACTGCGGCCGTTGCGCCGCTCGTTGACCGCGAATTCCACGATCAGGATCGCGTTCTTCGCCGTGAGGCCGATGATGGCGATCAGCCCCACCTTGAAGTAAACGTCGTTGGACAGTCCGCGGGCGAGCGTCGCCAGCGTGCTGCCGATCAGACCCACCGGAACGGCCAGCAGCACGGACAGCGGAACGCTCCAGCTTTCGTACAGCGCGGCGAGCGCCAGATAGACGACGATGATGGACAGCGTGAAGAGCGCCGGCGCCTGCGCGGCGGAGAAGATCTCCTGCAGCGACTGGCCCGCCCAGTCATAGCCGATGCCCGCGGGCAGGTACTTGTTGACCAGCCGCTCCATCTCGTCCATGGATTGGCCGGAGCTGTACCCCGTGGCGGCCGACCCCACGATCTCCACCGCGGGGTAGCCGTCGTAGCGGGTCAGCGACGGCGGCGCGATGACCCATCGGGTCTTCACGAAATCCGACAGCGGGATCATCGCACCGTTGGCGCTCGCCACGTAGAAGTGCTCCAGATCCTGCGGTCCCATGCGGTACTTCGCATCGGCCTGCAGCAGCACCTGCAATACGCGCCCGTCGTAGAAGAAGTCATTGGCGAACACCGGCGCCAGCATGAGCTGGATGTCGGTGTAGATGTCGCTGACGGACACCCCCATCGACTGGGCCTGTACCCGATCGACGGTGAGGAGCAGCTCCGGCTGCGGGGCGAGGCCGTTGACGCGGACGTTGGAAAGAATCGGGTCCGTGGCGGTCCGGGCGAGCAGGGTGTCCTCGGCCTTCGCCAGTGCCGCGCGCCCGAGGCCGCCCCGGTCTTCGAGATAGAAGTCGAACCCGCCGAACTGCCCGAGCCCGCGGATCGCCGGCTGGTTCACCACGAATACCTGGGCGTTGTGGATCTCACGATGGACCGTGCGGTTCGCCCAGCGGATGAACTGCTGGGCGGTCTGGCTGCGCTCGCCCCAGGGGATCAGGTGGATGAAGGCGCGGCCGGAGTTCTCCGAGTTGCCGGCGAAGCCGCTCCCGGCCACCTGGAAGACGTCGCGCGCGGCGTGGTTGGCGATGATGATCTTGTAGAACTGGTGCAGCACATTCTCGGTGCGCTGCAGCGTCGCGCCGGCGGGCAGCTCGATGCTCGCCATGACATCGCTCTGGTCTTCCTGCGGCACGAAGGCGCCGGGCAGCTTCAAGAACAGGAATACCCCGAGGGCAAGGACCACCGCGTACGCCGCCATCCACCGCGGCAGATGGGTGACGGACTCAAATACCCGGCGGACGTAGGCGGCACGAGTGCCTTCGAATGCCCTGTTGAACGCGCGGAAGACGAAGTTCGCCTTGAGTTGCTCGGGCCTCAAGAGAGTCGCGCAGAGCGCCGGCGTCCAGGAGAGCGCGAAGAAGGCCGAGAACGCGATCGACAGGGCGATGGTGAGGGCGAACTGGCGGTAGATCACTCCCGTGCTGCCGGTCTGCATCGCGCTCGGGATGAATACGGCGGCGAGCACCAGCGTGATGGCGACGATCGCGCCGCTGATCTGCCGCATCGCCTTGCGGGCGGCTTCCTTGGGCGGCAGATGCTCCTCGTGCATGATGCGGTCGACCGCCTCCACGACCACGATGGCATCATCGACCACAATGCCGATGGCGAGCACCATGGCGAACAGGGTGAGCTGATTGATCGAGTATCCGAGCACGTAGGCGCCGATCAGGCCGCCGAGCAGTGCCGTCGGCACGACCAGCATCGGGATGAGCGTCGCCCGTAAGCTCTGCAGGAAGACCAGCATCACCACGAACACGAGCGCGATCGCCTCGATGAGCGTGATCATGACGTCGTGTATGGCCGCGTTGATGAAGAGCGTGCTGTCAACGGGCGCGAACCAGGTGACCCCGGGAGGAAAGCTCTTCTGCAGCTGGGCCATCTGCGCCTTGACGGCCTTCATGACCTGCAGGGCGTTGGCATTCGGCAGCAGCTGAACGCCGAACGCGGCCACGGGAGTTCTGTTGACGCGGGTCGCGAATGAGTAGTTCTGCAGCCCGAGGCCGATCTTGGCCACATTGCCGAGCCGCACGGAGGTGCCGTTGGGATTGGTGCGCAGCAGGATGTTCCTGAACTGCTGCGCCGAGGTGAACTCGCCCTGGCTGGTGACCGTGGCGGTCGTCTGCTGGCCCGCGATGGCAGGCGCCGCGCCGATCGATCCGGCGGCGACCTGGATGTTCTGCCCCCGCACCGCATTCAGCGCATCGGAGGCCGAGAGCCCGTAGGCGTGCAGCAGGTCCGGATTGAGCCAAATGCGCATCGCGTAGGAGGAGCCGAACTGCGTGGCCGAGCCCACTCCAGGCACGCGCTCGATCTGATCGAGCACGCGCGAGGCGACGAGGTTGTTCAGCTCCTCGGCGCTCGGGCCGCCGGGGCCCGAGCGCAGGGCGATCGCCCCGAGGAACCCGGTGCTCGCCTTGAAGACGTGCACGCCCTGTTGGACCACTTCCGCGGGCAGCAGCGGAGCGGCGAGCGCCACCTGATTTTGGGTCTGCACCTCGGCGATGTCGGGATCGGTGCCGCTGGCGAACGTGAGCGTGATCTGCGACTGGCCGAAGCTCGACTGCGAGGTGAAGTAGAGGAGGTTGTCGATGCCGGTGAGCCGCTGCTCGATGACCCGCGTGACGGTCTGCTCCACCGTCGTCGCGTTGGCGCCGGGATAGTTCGCGCTGATCACGACCTGCGGCGGGGCGATGTTGGGGTAGGCATCGATCGGCAGGCGGGTCGCGGCGATGCCGCCCATCAGCATCACCAGCAGGGCGATGACCCAGGCGAAGACCGGCCGGTCGATGAAAAACTGCGCCACTCGCGCCTCCTAGTTTGAAGCGCCGGATCCGGGCTCCTGCCCGGCCCTGGGCGCCGCACCGGCCGCCGCGGCGCTTCGGTTGCCGGCAGCCGGCTGCTCCGTGGCCACCACCTTGGCGCCGGGGTGCGCGCTCTGGATCCCGGAGACGATGATCCGATCACCGGCCGACAGTCCGCTCCACACTATCCAGTCAGCGCCCGCGGCACCCTCGGTCCGGACACGCTTCATCACGACCTTGCTGTCGGGGCCGACCGTGAGAACGTACGCGCCCTTGGAATCGCGCTGCAGGGCGATCTGCGGCACGAGGAAGGCGTGGTCCGCGTGGCCAACCGTGAGGGTCAGACCCACGAACATTCCCGGCAGCAGGTTGTGCTCGGGATTGGGGATGACGCCGCGCAGCGCGGCGGTGCCCGTGGTCGGATCGACCGTGGCGGCGCGGAAATCCAGCCTGCCGGGCAGGCCGTACGGGGCGCCGTCGGGGAGCGTGAGCTGTACCTTGGCTTCGCTGGCGGTGGCGACGGTGATGCGGTGCGCCTGCTCCAGGCTCGAGAGATCCTCGATCTGTGCCGCCGGCTCGTCGAAGTTGACGTAGATGGGATCGATCTGATCGACCGTGGTCAGCAGGGTCGCAGTGCCCTGCCCGACGAGGGCGCCCTCGGTCACCTGCTGCTCACCCGCGATTCCCGCGATCGGAGAGGTCACATTGGTGTAGCCGAGGTTGATGCGCGCGGTCTCGACGCTCGCCTGGGCCTGCTTCACGGCAGCCGCGGTCGAGCGCTCCGAGGCCTCGTCCGTATCGAGCTGTGACAGCGATACCAGATGGCTCGAGATGAGCTCCCGATCGCGCTGGGCCGTGATGTGGGCGTTGGCCGCGTTGGCTCGCGCCTGGGCGAGGGCGGCGAGCGCCCCGTCGAGCGAGGCCCGGTAGGGCGCCGGATCGATCTGGAAGAGCGGCTGGCCGGCCTTGACCTCGGCGCCTTCCCGATAGAGCCGCTTGAGAAGGACGCCCGACACGCGCGCGAGCACGTTGGCCGACCGATAGGCGGACAGACGCCCGGTGAAGCTGCGTGTCAGTGGAACCTGCCGCGGCCGCACCGTGATCACCTTCACCGGTGGCGGCGCCGCGGCGGAGTGCGGGGCGCCATTGCCGGAAGAGCCGCAGGCGACGAGCGACGCGGCAACGGCGACAATGAGCGCGCGGCAAACGCGTCTCTTAACAATTCTTGACAATGACATGGCAAGAGTGAGAAAAAATGACTGCCACAGCAGTGACCCTCGCGGCAGTAGTCTCGCGAGTGCCAAATCTTACTGTTAGTTTCGTCAATAGCAAGCCAATGGTCGACGGCCCGACAGGTTCGCGCGGCAGGACCCGCGCCGCGCACGGCAGGAGCGCCGCGGCACGGCCTCGGCGGCGCCCGCGTCCCATGACATCCGAGAGCGCGCCCCGAGCCCATCCCCCGGAAGAGGCGCCCGGCGTGCGCACCCTCATCACCCGAGCGCGCAGCGCGCTGCTCTCGAGCTTCGATACCGAGCTCGAGCCTTTCGGCGTCACGGGCGCGCAGTTCGAGGTGCTGAAGACCATCGCACGCAACCGCGGGGAGAGCGCGGCGAGCCTCTGCCGCGCGCTTCACCATGACACCGGGTCGATGACGCGGATGCTCGACCGGCTGCAAGAGAAGGGCCTGGTGAGCCGGGAGCGCGGCACCAGCGACCGCCGTGTGGTGTTCCTGCGCCTGACGCACGCCGGCGAGAAGCTGATCCCGAAGATCCGGCCGGCCCTGCGCCGCGCCCTGCGCCGCCATCTGGCGGGCTTCACCGCGGATGAGATCGAGAGCCTGAAGCGCTATCTCGGCCGGCTGATCGCGAACGGAGAGCGGCGCGACGCCGGTACGCGGTAGCGAGTATCATGCGGCGGATCGATCCGGCGCAGTCGCATGCGAGCACACGAGTTGACGACCGCACGGCGGGCAGGCGTTCGCGGCTCCGCGCCGCGGCCGGGCGCGGCGGCGCCGATGGATCCGCGCCGTGCGGCGGCGCCCCTTTCCTGCGACCTCTTCCGCTCTGCCGGCATCGCCCGTCCATCGCAGGGCGGCACGAGCGGCCCACCCCGCGCCGGCGGCGATCTCAGCCGGCGCCTTCCGCCGCGTGGATGACGTAACCGCCCGATTTCTCGTCTCGCTCGATCGCGAGCAGGTGGCGCTGTGCGGCCTCCTCGAGCAGCTTGTTGAAGGAGCGAAAGCCGTAGTAGGTCTCGTTGAACCCCGGCCGGCGGCGCTTCAGGGTCTGTTTGACCATGGAGCCCCAGATCCGATCGTCAGCGCCGCGCTCGGAGAGCAGCGCATCGAGGGTGGCCAGCACCAGGTCGAAAGCTTCCTGCTTGCGGTCCTCCTCCAGGTGAGCATGCTCGCCGTCCTTCTCCGCCGAGCCGTGCGCGGTCTCGGTGGAATGCGCACGCTTGCGGGGCGCCCGGCGCGGCTTCTGCTGCTCGCGCACGAGGTCGTCGTAGTAGATGAACTCGTCGCAGTTGGCGATGAGGAGGTCGGACGTCGAGTTCTTCACGCCGACGCCGATGACTCCCTTGTTGTTCTCACGCAGCTTGCTGACGAGCGGCGAGAAATCCGAGTCGCCGCTGATGATGACGAAGGTGTCGACGTGCGGCTTCGTGTAGCAGAGGTCGAGCGCATCCACGACCATGCGGATGTCGGCGGAGTTCTTGCCCGACTGCTTCACATGCGGGATCTCGATCAGCTCGAAGCCGGCGTGATGCATGCCGGCCCTGAGGTCCTTGTAGCGCTCCCAGTCGCAGTAGGCCTTCTTGACGACGATCGAGCCCTTCAGCAGCAGCCGCTCCAGGACGCGGGTGATGTCGAACTGCGCGTAGCGGGCGTCGCGCACGCCGAGAGCAATGTTCTCGAAGTCGCAGAAGAGCGCGAGGTTAGCATCGTCGGCGGGGGTTGACATAGTGCGATATAGTATCAAGTAAATGACCGCCAAGCGCACAGATCCCGTGACCCGTGAAGCCGCCGAGGAGGCGGTGCGAACCCTGCTGCGCTGGGCCGGTGAGGATCCCGCCCGCGAAGGACTGCGCGATACGCCCTCACGGGTCGTATCGGCCTACCGGGATTGGTTCTCCGGCTACGACTCCGACCCGGCGGACTATCTGCGGCGCACCTTCGAGGAGGTCGGCGGCTACGACGAGATGATCGTGCTGCGCGACATCGCCTTCGAATCCCACTGCGAGCATCACATGGCGCCGATCATCGGGCGCGTGCACGTTGGCTACCTGCCCACCGACAAGGTCGTCGGCATCAGCAAGCTGGCGCGGGTGGTGGAGGGGTATGCGCGCCGCTTCCAGGTCCAGGAGAAGCTGACGGCGCAGATCGCCGGGTGCATCGATGAGGTATTGCGGCCGAGGGGCGTGGGCGTGGTGGTGGATGCGGTGCACCAGTGCATGACCACCCGCGGCGTTCACAAGCGCGGGGTGTCGATGATCACCAGCCGCATGACGGGCACCTTTCGCGAGGATGCGCGCACCCGCTCCGAGTTCCTGCAGTTCATCGGCATCACCGGCGCGCGGCCGGTCTAGTTTGAAGCGCGGCGGGCACGTCCGTGTGCCGGTTCAGGCGCTCGCCACCGCGTCCTGCCGCTCGGCGCGCTTGCGGTCCTGCTCCTTGAGGAAGCGCTTGCGGATGCGCAGGGAGACAGGCGTGACCTCGACCAGTTCGTCATCGGCGATGAATTCGACGGCGTACTCCAGCGTCAACGGGATCGGCGGCGTCAGGAGGATCGCGTCGTCCTTGCCGGCCGCGCGGATGTTGGTGAGCTTCTTGGTCTTGATCGGGTTCACCACGAGATCGTTGTCCCGGCTGTGGATGCCGATGACCATGCCCTCGTAGAGCTTCTCCCCGGGGCTCACGAAGAGGCGTCCCCGCTCCTGCAGATTGAAGAGGGCATAGGCGACGGCCTCGCCCTGCTCGTTGCTCACCAGCACACCGTTGTGCCGGTCGGGGATGTCGCCCTTCACCGGCGCGAATCCGTCGAAGATGTGACTTATCAGGCCGGTGCCGCGGGTGAGCGTCAGGAACTCGCCCTGGAAGCCGATCAGGCCGCGTGCCGGCACGCGGTAGTCGAGGCGCACCCTGCCGTTGCCGTCCATTGCCATGTCGGTCAGCTCCGCGCGACGCGCGCCGAGCGCTTCCATGACGGCGCCCTGGTTCGTGTCCTCCACGTCGACCGTGAGGGCCTCGTAGGGCTCGTGCACCTCGCCGTCGATGATGCGCGTCAGCACCTGCGGGCGCGAGACCGCGAGCTCGTAGCCCTCGCGGCGCATATTCTCGATGAGGATGGTGAGGTGAAGCTCGCCGCGGCCGGATACGCGGAACACATCCGGCTCTTCGGTATCCTCGACGCGCAGCGCCACGTTGCTCTGCAGCTCGCGGTAGAGGCGCTCGCGGATCTGGCGGCTGGTGACGAATTTCCCTTCCCGTCCGGCAAAGGGCGAGCTGTTGACCTGGAAGTTCATGGCGAGCGTCGGCTCGTCCACCCGGATGGGCGGCAGGCCCTCGGGCGACTGCGGGTCGCAGATCGTCAGGCCGATGTTCACCTCTTCGATGCCCGTGATCGCGACGATATCGCCCGCGCTCGCCTCCTCGACGGGGCGGCGCTCCAGGCCGGTGAAGGAGAGCACCTGGCCGATCTTCCCGGGGCCACGGTCCTCCTCGCCGTGGCGCAGCACGACGGTCTGGCCGGGCCGGATCGACCCGCGGCGAATCCGTCCGATGCCGATGCGGCCGACGTAGTTGTTGTAATCCAGCGTGGAGATCTGCAGCTGCAGCGGTAGCGCGGAATCGGCCGCGGGCGGGGGCACGTGCTTGAGGATCGCCTCGAAGAGCGCCGACATGTCGGGGCGGCGCTCGAGATGATCGGTGCCCGCCCAACCCTGCAGGGCCGAAGCGTAGATCACGGGGAAATCGAGCTGCTCGTCGGTGGCGCCGAGCTTGTCGAAGAGCTCGAAGGTCTGGTCGACGACCCAGCCCGGGCGTGCGCCGGGACGGTCGATCTTGTTGACCACCACGATCGCCTTCAGTCCGAGCGCCAGCGCCTTGCGCGTGACGAAGCGCGTCTGCGGCATGGGGCCCTCGACCGCATCCACGAGGAGCAGCACGCCATCCACCATCGAGAGCACGCGCTCGACCTCGCCGCCGAAATCCGCGTGGCCCGGGGTGTCGACGATGTTGATGCGCGTACCGCCATACTCGATGGCGCAGTTCTTGGCCAGGATGGTGATGCCGCGCTCGCGCTCGATGTCATTGGAGTCCATGACGCGCTCCGTCAGCCTCTCGTGGGCCGCGAAGGTGCCGGACTGCCGGAGGAGGCAATCGACGAGGGTCGTCTTGCCATGGTCGACGTGCGCGATGATGGCGATGTTGCGGATGGGACGGTTCATGGATTGGGGGGAGGGGCGGTACCGGTGCGGCCCGCGCTGTACAAAGACTATCAATCATATCAGGACCCGGCGCCGGACGGTATGATGACCGCGTCATGCTCAAGCTCACGGGTGCTAAGGACGGGCAGGCCCTGGTCGAGGCCTGTCACGCGAAGTCCATCGACCTGCTGCGCCGGAATCTGAGTCCTCAAGGCATCCTGGCCGCAAGCGCCGGCGATAAGGCGCGCCGCCGCGGCTATACGGCCGTTTTCGGGCGGGATGCGGCCATTTGCGCGATCGGCATGGCGCTTTCCGGGGACCCGCTGCTCGAGCGAGCGGCCGCCGCCGGACTCGAGACGCTGGGGCGGCATCAGGCCCCGAACGGCCAGATCCCGAAGTTCGTCGGCCCGTTTCCGGCGCCTGGAGCACCCAGGTCCGCCACGGGCGCCGATCAGGGCCCCGCCGAGGCCGATTTCTGGTACCTCGGCTGTATCGACTCCACTCTGTGGTGGCTGCTGGCGCTCGATTTCCTCGAGCGCAGGCGCCGCGAGGCTCCCGCAGGGAGCCCTCCGAGACCCGCCCGCGCGAGCCGGCGCGCACCGGGACCCGGGCCGAGCAGCCGCCCGCGGCGCATCGAGCTCGCGCTCAAGTGGCTTCTCGCACAGGAGCACCAGCGCTTCTTCCTGCTGCAGCAGAACGAGGCCAGCGACTGGGCCGACATCATGCCGCGCTCGGGCTTCGTGCTCTACACCAACGCGCTCTGGTACGCCGTCAAGCGGCGCTACGGGCTCGAGCGCGCCGCGCAAACCCGCGCCGCCTTCAACAGCCTCTTCCATCCGTTCTCCGCGGATCTCGCCCCGTATCGCCGCGCGCGCCTGCTCAACGACTACGTCCTGCGCCGGGCCCGCAACCGCGACTTGTATCTGAGCTTCGTCAACTTTTCCTTCTTCGGCGAGGAGGGGGATGTCTTCGGCAACCTTCTCGCGGTGCTCTGTGGGCTCGCCGATCCGCAGGCGAGCCGCCGTACGCTCGCGGCGCTGCAGCGGGCTCGGGTCAGCCGCGTGCATCCCGTGCGGGTGGTCACGCGTCCGATTAGGCGACGCAGCGCCCTCTGGCGCCCCTACATGGCCCGACACCGTCAGAACGAGGTCTGGCAATACCACAACGGCGGCATCTGGCCGATGGTGGGTGGCTTCTGGGTGGTCGCGCTCGCCGCCGCCGGCCAGCTGTCGCAGGCGCGTCTCGAGCTGCAGAAGCTTGCCCGCGCCTGCGCCGTGGGCAATTGGGATTGCGCGGGAGATATTTGGCCAAAGCGAGGTGGTGGAGCATTGTTTATGC
>JABBNZ010000117.1 GCA_019352035.1 Pseudomonadota bacterium
AACGCTCCGCCTTTCGGGGGCGGCATATCCGCGCCCTCATGGTCGGCGGATGGCCACTGGATCGTGTACACGCGCCAGGCGAATGACAACGACGCCGATTCCGATCGGACCACCGTCGTCGCAGTAAACGTTGCCAGTGGCGAGGAGCGGGCGCTGACCGCCGACCTCTCCTACGAGTACGTGCCGCGCTTCGCGCCCAAGGGCGATGAGATTGCCTACCTGTACCTGCACGGACCGGGCGCCATCAGTGACATGGACCTGTTCGTCACCTCTCCCCAGCGAGGGACCCCTCGCGACGTCAGCGCCGATCTGGATCGCAACCTGGACGCCGACTTTGCATGGCTGCCGGGAGATCGCGGCGTGGTGGTGATGGCGGACGACCACATTGGCAGCAAGCTCTACCTTCAGCCGCTGCACGGAAGGGGGCACGCGCTGAATCTCGGACCGCTGGATCCGTTGGCGGTGGCGGCATCGGCCGACGGCGCTCTGGCCGTCGTTGCCGACAATGCCAGTCAAGCCCCGGAGCTCTATCTGTTGCGAACACCAACGAGCGCGCCGCAGCGCCTGACACACTTCAACGGCGGGTTCGCCGCCTACGCGTATCCGAAGAGCGTCGAAGTGCAGTGGAAGGCGCCTGACGGCCAACCCAACGATGGCATCCTGACCTATCCGAATGGTTACCAGCCCGGCAAGCACTACCCCCTGGTGGTCTACAGCCATGGCGGCCCCGAGGCCGCCTCGACGGTGGGGTTCGACACCCTCGAGATCGGGCCGCTGCGCGACCTGTTCGCGGCCCGGGGATATCTGGTGTTCGAGCCCAATTACCGCGGCAGCGATAATCTCGGAAACGCGCACGAGCACGCGATCTACCGCGATCCCGGCGTCGGACCCGACAGGGACGTGATCTCCGGCATCAGGATGCTGGAGCGCCAGGGAATCGTGGACACCTCGCGTATCGCCGCGGTCGGCCATTCCTATGGCGGCTACATGACGGCCTGGCTGATCTCGCACCAGCACTTCTGGCGCTGCGCGGTGGTCGCCGACGGGGCGATCGACTGGACGGAGGAGTACGAGCTCTCCGCCGCCGGCAACCTCGCCTGGACGCGCGACTCGCTGGGCGGCAGTCCGTGGGACAAGCAGAGCGCCAGCCTCTACCGGACCGGCTCACCGATCACCTACGCGGGCGAGATCACCACGCCCACTCTGATCCTTTCCGGCACCGACGACACCACGGTGCCGATCACGGAGTCGTTCGCGCTCTATCACGCGCTGAGCAGCCGCGGCATTCCGGTGAAGTTCATCGGGATTCCCGGTGCCCATCACTCGCCGCAGGATCCGGTGCACCGCGAGCTGTATTACCGCGCGATCGATCGATGGGTGGCCGCGCGCCTCGGCTCGCCTTAGGGTCGCGGCCGGCGTGCTGGCAGCGCTGCTCTGGCTGATCCTGCTGGTTCTGTGCTGGCCGGTGGCGTTGCTGGCGCTCGTGCTGTGGCCCGTGATCTGGCTGCTGCTGCTGCCGTTGCGATTGCTCGGGATCGCGGTCGACGGCGTCTTTGCGCTATTGCGGGCGCTTCTCTTTCTGCCGGCCCGGGTGATCGGCGGCAAACGGTAGCCGCCGACAGCTCGAGCAAGGCGCGGGATCGTTCACGCTGGGCGGTGGGATGACTCTCGGGGGCGACTCCTGGCCCCACGCGGGCGTGCTGCGGGAGAGGATCAGGGAGCCGACAGTGAAGAGAAGGGCCACTGTCAGCAATCGCCTCAGCTCGAGTTGAGTGTTCATCCGATCCTCGCCACGATGGCGTGCCTCAATCGCTCCGGCGCGCCTCGAGGGCCGCCAGGCGCCCATTATCCTGGACGTCGAGCGTGAATTCGATGGGCTGGCAGCAGACCTGGCAGTCCTCGATATATCGCGCCGACCCGGAACTCGGATCGACCACGGTGTCGAAGGCCTCCCCGCAGTATGGGCATTGCACGCTCCGTGACTGCAGGCTCGCGGAGCACGGGCTTGGGTCCTCTCCCGGCTCGATCACCGGATCGAGGCCATAGAGCTCCTCCACACTCGGTGGACTTTCCTGGCGTCTCGACATTGTTCGATCTCCGCATCGCTCACGGCGTCATGCCATATACCACGCCCCGGCGGTGCTTTGCGATCGTGCTGCGAGGCGCAATCCGGCCGCCTCGGACCTCGGCACGCGGCCTGCTGCGTTGCCACGGCGCGCTAGGGCGCAACGCGAACGAGGAGGACACGGCTATGGCAACGTTGAGCGGTATGAAGGTGGCTATTCTGGCGGCGGAGGGTTTCGAGCAGGCCGAGCTCACGCAGCCTCGGAAGGCGCTGCAGGAGGCGGGCGCGGAAACTTTGGTCGTCTCGCCCGCCAAAGGAGAGGTACAGGGGTGGAAGCACTTCGACAAGGGCGAGCGCGTCAAGGTCGATGTGCCGCTCGAGCAGGCTGACGCCGCGGAATTCGACGCGCTGCTTCTGCCCGGCGGCGTGGCCAATCCCGATCAGCTTCGCACGATGCCGCAGGCTGTGCAGTTCGTGCGCGCATTCTTCGAGGCCGGGAAGCCCGTGGCGGTCATCTGCCACGGCCCATGGACCCTGATCGAGGCGGGCGTCGTGCGCGGGCGCACGCTGACGTCCTGGCCCTCGCTCAAGACGGACCTCGTCAATGCGGGGGCGATGTGGGTCGATCAGGAAGTCTGCGTCGATCACGGCCTCGTCTCCAGCCGCAAGCCGGGCGACATTCCGGCATTCAACCAGAAGATGATCGCGGAGTTCGCCGGCGGACGCCGCGCGGGCGGCGTTGCGTCGGCGCGAGCTGCGCCAGGAGCGTCTTCCCGGCCGCACTGACTCGCCGGCTCATCGGTAACGGACGCCGCCGTGGCTTGCCGCGGCGGCGGCGCATGGCTTCTGGACGGCCGTCGGTCGCCCATGATATCCTTACATAGAAGTAAGGAGATGGCGTCATGGCAACGGCCACGCTTACGGGCAAAGGTCAGATCACCATTCCGATCGAAGTGCGTCAGGCGCTGCGGCTCGATGCCGGTGATCGAGTGGAATTCGTCGAGGTGGAGCAGGGGCGTTTTGAGATCGTGCCGGCGACGCGCTCCGTGACGGCGCTGAAGGGGATGTTCGGCAAGCCGAAGCGAATGGTGTCCATCGAGGAGATGAACGCCGCAATCGCCAGGCGCGGCGCTGCGGCGCGTTGAGGTCTTTTGGAGAAGCGATCCTATGATCGGCCTCGATACCAATGTCCTCGTTCGGTACGTGATGCAGGACGATCCCAGGCAGTCTCTGAAGGCGTCGAAACTCATCGAGTCCTTGACGTCGGAGGCTCGCGGCTTTGTGCCGCTGGTCGCTCTCATTGAGCTGGTCTGGGTGCTCACCTCCTGCTACGAGCTCACTCGCGATCAGGTCGCTCAGGCGCTCGATGGGCTGCTGCGGGCAAAAGAGATCGTGCTCGAGCGCGCCGAGCAGGTGTCGCAGGCGCTACGCATCTTCGGGGCGAACGGCGCCGATTTCGCCGACTGCCTCATCGAGCGCACGGCGGCCGCGGCGGGTTGCGGAAAAACGATGACCTTCGATACTGGCGCCGCGAAGCTCGCCGCGATGACGCTGATAACCTGACTGCCGCGACCGCGTCGTCGGCGCCGGTGACCTGCCGTGTTATGATCGAGCTCGCGCTCCAGGTCGCGGATGTGCCGCGGCTCAGCGCCAGCTCGATCGCCGCGCATGATTTTCCAACTGAGAATCCTCCTCCGCACCCTGATACTCCCGCCTGCCTGCCTCCTCATTCTCGGCGTCGTGGGATTGCTGCTCGCGCGGCGGCACCGGAGGCTCGGCGCGGGGCTCGCCGCCATTTCCCTGTCCGCTCTCTGGCTCCTCTCGACGCCCGTGATCGCGGACGCTCTGCAGCGGATGGCGGACCATTACCCGGCGCTCGACCTCGCGCTCCCGGTGAATGCGCGGGCCATCGTCATCCTGGGCGGCGGCGGATACCGCAAATATGCACCCGAATACGGGGGGCCTGCGCCGGAGTACGCGATGTACGATCGCCTCGCTTACGGCGCATACGTCGCCCGGCGCACCGGATTGCCCATTCTCGTGACAGGCAGGGGGATGGAGGCGGTCACGATGCAAGTTTCCCTCGCCCGCGATTTCCGGGTGCAGACGAAGTGGGTGGATGAGGCCGCCGAGGATACGTACGACAACGCGCACGATGCCGCGCGCATTCTCCAGGCAGTGGGTATCACGCGTGTAATCCTGGTCACCAGCGACACCCATCTGCGGCGCGCGGCTCAGGAGTTCGAGGCGGCGGGCCTGCGCATCGTCCCCGCGCCCGCGGATGTCTGGGCCCCGCGAGAGATCGGTACGATGCGCTACGTGCCGACCGCGACGGGGCTGCTGCGCTCGTACACGGCTGTTTACGAGCTCGTGGGCGAAGGAGTGCGGGATCTGCTCGTGGCAACTCACCTTCGCAGTACGGTTCGTTGACCGACGCCGGCGCCGAGATCTATCGCTCTCTCGCCCGTCAGGACTGCGAGGACCGCGCGTTCATGCTGCGGGCCGTGGGCGTCGCGAGCGCCATCGAGCTGCGCGATGACCACTACGTCCTGGAAGTCGCCGCGCCCGATGCCGATCGTGCCTCGACTCATCTGAGTCAGTATGAGGCCGAGAACCGTCCGCCCCCGCCCGACCCGCCAGCCGCCCCACTGCATCCCCATGCCTGGGTTGGGTGCGTGGGGTACGCGGTCTGGCTGATCGGCGTGGCCTACGCCATCTCCAACGGCCTCGTCCGTCTCGATGCGTTTCAGGTCGGCGAGCTCCACGCCGCCCGCGTGCAGAGCGGACAGTGGTGGCGGGCATGGACCGCGCTCACGCTGCATGTGAGTGGTCCTCATCTCGTCGCCAACCTGGGGGCCGGCATCTGGTTCGGCTACCTTGCCGGCCGCCAGCTCGGGGTCGGCGTCGCGTGGTTTCTCATCGTGGCGGGCGGCGGACTCGCCGATCTGGTGGAAGGCCTCTTCGCTCCGCCCTGGCATCGATCGGTCGGTGCCTCCACCGCGGTCTTCACGGCGTTGGGACTGATGTCGGCGTACACGTGGCACGAGCGTCTTCGCCAGCCGCAGCGTTGGGTTCAGCGCTGGGGACCGTTGGTGGCGGGGGTCATCCTCCTTGGCTGGCTGGGGACCGCGGGCAAGGACACCGACATCATGGCTCACTTCCTCGGCTTCGGGATCGGCCTGCTGCTCGGCGCGACAGCGGCGCTGCCTGCCGTCAGTCAGCGTTTGCACCGTCTGCGCCAGTGGCCGGCCGGCCTGGCAGCCATCGCCATCGTGGCGGTCGCCTGGGCGCTCGCGCTCATGAGCTGACCGCCCGGGCCGCGGCGGATGTCCCCTCAGGGCCCCTCGACTCGATAGCCCATTCGCCGCAGCGTCTGCAGCGTCCCCTGCGGTCCGAGCAGCCGGTCCATGGACTGCAGGGCGAGAGTGGTGCGATTGCGGGCGAGGGCCTGCACCGCGGCGCTCATCCAGTCCTCCTGCGCCTGAGACCAGAGCGCGCGCACCCGAGCGGATCCTGACACCGCCTCGAGACACGGATCGCGAATGTCGGTCTTCGGCAGGCGCCGCAGCAGCGCGACGTCCCCGAGGGCCCAGGCGCGCGCCCGGGCCTGCATCGGGCCGATGTCGGTCTCGAGCCGCATCACCACCGATTGCAGGCACGCGACTTCCGCGGCGCGGGGTGTCTTGCTCAGATCGCGCATCACAGCGATGGGATCGCTGACGTGGAGCTTGTCCTGGTGCACCGGCACCCCCTGGCGCCGCGCGAGCTCGAGCACCGTCCGCTGGATGTCATCGTGCAGTGTCAGGTCGGAAGCCGCCAACGCCTCGCCATAGAGCCGCTTCGCCGCGAGGATCGGGCGCAGCTGCTCGATGCGGCGGTCGTGCGGCGCGAAGCGGAGCCTGAGCGCGCTGAAGCGCGCGTAAAGGGGAGGCGGCAGCACGGCCTCGAGCGGCTGATGATCCGGATTCGTCTGCGCCTCGCGCCAGAGCGCATAGAGATGGATCGCGAGGAACGGATGAAAGCCGATGCCGACCGAGGGCCATGCGGGAATGACCTCCTGCGTGTGGCGCAGGAGGTGCCGGATGTCCCCGGTCTGCCAGATCATGTGCTTCGGCAGCGGCGCGACCGTGCCGAGCACCCAGAGCACGTGTCCGTCCTTGCTGACCCGCCAGAGCTTCGGGCCGCGGTACTGGCCGGAGATCACGATCTTGAGGGGCATGACGACCTGCGGCGCGGCCTCCGATTTCAGAGGCGCGGCTCCCGACATCGCCGGGGCGAGGAGCACGAGGGCCGCGAGGAGGGCCGCAGGTTTCGAGGGGCGGATCATGCCTGTGGGCTCACCGCGCGGGCCGCGGTCAGTCGTTCGTCGGGGGTGCAAGCGGCGACACATGCGTCGTGCGGTCGTAGATACTGGTGAAAGTAAAGTTCGTGCCGCCGCCCGTGAGCCGCACCGTCACCCTGAGTCTGCCGTCCTTCGTCAGGCCGTAGCTCTGGATGATCTCGGGGCCCCATTGCGGCTGGGTGTCGATCACGAACTCGGCTCCCTTCCAGCCGGATATCTGCTGCGCATCGCCCTGCTGCGCGGAGACGGCACTCTCGAGGCCGGGCGTGTACTGGTTCGACGCGTCGCCCGAGGTTACGGTGAGACTATCGGGGCTCGCGGTGATCCTGAGGTAGCTGCCTTGCGGCACGTTGGCCATCAGCTCATCGGCGCCCGAAACGTGGGGCCCAGGCCCGATGTTGATCTGCTCGCCGGCACCCGGGCCCGCCCCGGCGCCCTCGCCACGGCCGCCTTCCCCCCCCTCGCCGGCTTCGGCCGCGCGGGCCGCCGCTCTGCGCCTCTCGAGGGCCAGCTTACTGTCCTGTGCGCGCAGCTGCGCGATCGCCCTTCCCAGGTCGTCGCTGCGCGAGGAGTCGAGTTTCCAGTCGCCGGCGAAGTGCACCCCCGGCGGCGCCCGCGAGGACAATCGCCTCGACGCACAGCCGCTCAGGAGTGAGGCCGCCGCGAGAGCGGCGATACAGAGGGGAACCGCGCTGGCTCGCAATGACGACATCGAATGCTCAGGGTGAGGGCAGAGGTGCCGCGGAGTTCGACCGCCGGGTCGGCGCCTAAGTTCTGGATGCCGCTGCGCGCGAGGCCAGAGCCTCGATCCGCTTCCAATCGCGAGCGGCAAGAGCGTCCGCGGGCGAGAGCCAGGAGCCGCCGGCACAGAGGACGTTCGGCAGGTCGAGGTAGGACTTGACCGAGTCCTGAGTAATGCCGCCCGTGGGACAGAACCGGGCGTGAGGAAAGGGTCCGGCGAATGCCTTCAGCATGGCGATACCTCCCGCGGGACCGGCCGGAAAGAACTTGAAGCAGTGATGCCCCGCTGCCAGGCCCAGCATGAGCTCCGAAGCCGTCGCAACCGCCGGCAGGTAAGGGATGGGCGCCGATGCTGCCGCGCAGAGCAGGGCGGGGGTGGCACCCGGTGAGATTGCGAACGTGGCGCCCGCGCTTCCCGCCGCTCGCAGGTCCTCCGCGGTGAGGACGGTCCCGGCGCCGACCGCGATCTCGGGCACATGGCGCGCGATGGCTTCGATGGCCGCGAGCGCTGCGGGAGTGCGCAGCGTGACCTCGACCACGCGGATACCGCCGCGCACGAAGGCCCGCGCCAGCTGGGGGGCGAGCTCCGCCTCCTCGATGATGACCACCGGCATGACCGGCGACAGCCGTAGGATCCGCTCGATTTCCGCGCTGGGGGGCATGGCTCCGACTCGATTTTTTGCGTGCACCCGGTATCGTGCAGCAAAATACGCGCATGCGACAGCGGGCCCTGCAAACCGTGATGCTGGTTCATGCCATCGAGCAGACCGATCTGGCAGGTGACGCCCTGTCGCTCGATGACCGTGTCCACGCCAGCCGCGAGGCGGTCGATGGCCGCCCGCTGCCTGTCGAGGGCGCGATGGCGGCGCCGCTCGATGGCGATTCGGAGCGCTTTCTCGTCCGGCGCGCAGACGCCCTGCTTGCGCGCCTGCGCGTGCGCTCGCCCGGCATCGACCGTGTTCTCGCCGCCGCCGCCGGCCCGACGGGCCTCGACCGGGTGCTTCTGCTGCTCGCACTGGCACTGGGTTTCGGCGCGGCGTTCGCCGACGGCTCGCGGATAGACATCTTCGCGTACCCGCTCATCGGCCTCGTCGTCTGGAATCTGCTCGTCTACATCATACTCATCGTCAGGACGGTCGGGGCCCTGCGATATGGCAGCCCGGCGTCGGCCGACACTGCGCGACAGGAATCAGTGGCAGCGCCGGTCCGGCGCGACGGCTTCATCAGGCGGTGGCTCGCCAGGCTCTACGCCAACCGCGTGCGCGCGCGCATCGACGCTTTGATCACTCATTCGATCGGCTTCAACGCGCCGCTCGCTCCGGGGCTGCGGCGCTTCGCGGTGGATTGGTGGGAAGTCGGCCGGCCGGTGTTCCGCGAGCGGGCCCGGCGCCTCCTGCACACGGCCGCCATCCTGGCCGCGGTCGGCCTCATGGCCGGCTATGCGATGCGGGGCTGGGTCTTGCGTCAGGCTGCAGGTTGGTCAAGCACCGTGTTCGGCCCCGCGAGTGCCCATGCCGCGCTGGTGACGTTGTACGGTGCCGCGTCCGCGGTCTCAGGTGTTCCTGTTCCCTCGGCGCGCGGCCTGCAGGGACTGGCCTGGACCAGTGCCACGGTCGGCGGCGGGCCGGCGGGACAGTGGCTCTATCTCATCGCCTGGACCGCGCTGCTTTACATCGTCCTGCCGCGCCTGATTGCGGTGATCGTGACGACGATCGACCTGTGGCGCCGCTCGGCAACCCTGCGGGCGCCGCCGTCATTGGCCGGGTATCTCGGCGCGGTGCTGCGCTCGCTTCCCGCTTCGCCCGAGCCTCCGCCCGCCGGATCGAGCGACTGAGTCAGCCCGCCGCGCCCTCGAGAAACGAGAGGCGGCGGCTGCCCGCGTCCAACCGCACACGCACGCCGAGCGGCACCGGCTGATTGTGCGTGCCGTGACCGATCGGGAACCCCGCCGCGCAGGGCAGTCCCGTCGCCGCGGCCAGCTCCCGCAGCACCTCGGCGCTGGAATACTCCGCGTTCTTCTCCTCGCAATGGGCGAACTCGCCGAGGACGATGCCGCGCACCTGGCGAAACACACCTGCGAGCTCGAGATGGATCCACATGCGATCCAGCTGGTACGGCCGCTCCCCGATGTCCTCGAGCAGGAGGACGGCGCCCTTCAGAGGCGCGAGGAAGGGGGTACCGAGCAGCCGGGTCAACACCGCGAGATTGCCGCCGAGGAGCGGTCCTTCCGCCGTGCCCTCGACGTACGTCTCCGTGCCGGTGACATCCGCAGCCGGCGCTTCGGACTCCAGAAGCTCGAACAACCGCGCGTGGGTGTGCACATCGAGGCGTGCGAGCTGGGTGAGGACGGGCCCGTGGATGCTGACGAGCCCCTGCTGCTGCAACACCTGATGAAGCGCGGTGATGTCGGAGAATCCGACGACCGGCTTGGCAGCGACCGGGACGTCCTCGAGTCCGGCCAGCAGCCGCATCATGCCGTACCCGCCGCGAGCGCAGAAGACCGCACGGGTGTCTGTGTCCGCGAGTGCGCGCCAGAGCTCCCCGAGCCGCCGCGCGTCGCTGCCGGCGAGATATCGGTGCCGCGTCAGGACGCCGGGGTCGTAGTGGACCTCGTAGCGGCGGGCGATGACCTCGACGCCGGCCTCGAACGAGGCGCGGTCGAAGCCGCTGGCGGGCGCGACGACCGTCACGGGATCACCGGGCCGCAGGGCAGGGAATACACGGTAGCGGGTTGTTGAAAGAGCCATCGGACGGGCAGTGGTGCGACCTCGGCGCCGCATTGTCGCCCGGCGCCGCCCGAAAAGTCACCCGACATCCC
>JABBNZ010000118.1 GCA_019352035.1 Pseudomonadota bacterium
ATCGGCGGGCGCTGCTCCCGGCTGGGGTGGACCAGCTGAAAAAGGACGTCCTCGCCGGCCGCCTGCCGCAGGTCTCCTGGATCGTCACGCCCGCCGGGTACTCCGAGCACCCCTCCTATCCGCCCGCGTATGGGGCGATCTACATCGCCCGCGTGCTCGATGCGCTGACGGCGGATCTCGAGACCTGGGGCAGGACGGTTCTGTTGCTCGACTACGACGAGAACGACGGATTCTTCGACCACCTGGTGCCGCCGCAGCCGCCGACACCGGTACACCCTGGGATCTCCACGGTCTCAACCGCAGGCGAGGTGCACGACATCGTCAACGCCGGTCACCCCACGCTCTATACGCCAGATCAGCTTCCCTATGGGCTGGGGCCGCGCGTGCCGATGCTCGCCATCTCGCCCTGGAGCAAGGGCGGCTACGTCTGCTCGGAGGTGTTTGATCACACCTCGGTGATCCGCTTTCTCGAGGCCCGCTTCGGCGTGCACGAGCCGAACATCACGCCCTGGCGCCGCGCGGTGTGCGGCGATCTGACCTCGGCCTTCGATTTCGCCTCCGGCAGCGTCCGGCACGTGAGCCTCCCGGACACCTCGGAGTACTGGGACCTCGTCGAGCAGGAATCCAAGCTGCCGCCGCCGACGGTTCCGGACCGCCAGGCGGTCGCCCTCGTCCCGCAGGAGCCGGGAGTGCGCCCGGCACGCCCCCTGCCCTACGCGCTGGCCCTGGACCTGCTTGCCGCGCACGACGGGGTCCATCTGCACTTCGACAACCACTCGCGCGCGGGAGTGTGCTGCACGGCCTACTGGGACGCGAGCTTCGGTCTGCCCCGGCGCTACACGCTCGGCGCCGGACACCGGCTACAGGACTTCGTGCCGCTGCCACGCGGCCAAAGGCTCGCGATGACCGTCTACGGCCCAAACGGCTTCGTGCGCAAGATACAGGGCGACGGCGCGGCGCCGCTCCAGCTCACCGGCACGGCCGAGCCCCGCGGCAACATCCGGCTGCAACTGCGCAATCGCGGCCATCAAGTGTTGACCGTGCGTATCCGGGATGAGGCCTATGCCCGCGGCGAGCACACCCTGCGGGTGGAGCCCGGCGAGACGGCGCAGTGGATCTGCGACCTACGGGCGAGCCATCACTGGTACGATCTCAGCGTCACCGCGGCGCGGCATCAATGGCGCCTCGCCGGCCACATCGAGAACGGGCAAGAGAGCTATTCGGATCCGGCCGCCGGCACACCCGTGTTGAGACTGACGTGAGAGGGTTCTGAGCGCCTCTCGAGACCATGCCCGCGGGGTCCGGACTCGCGCCGCCAGAGGAGCGCGACCGACACGAAGGCGACCAGGCTCAGGAGGCCGAAGTACCACAGCATCGCCTCGTAGCCGGCCGGATGCGCCGGTCCGGCGTGCGCGCGGTCGGCGAGCCAGCCCGCCGTGAGATTGCTCGCCGCGAGGAAGAGGTTCTGCAGCAGATTGATGAGCCCGAAGGCTGTCCCGAGCCGCCGCGGCTCGACCAGCATGGCCGTCGAGGGCCAGATCACCGCCGGCACGACGGAGAAGCTGATCCCCATGAGGGCCGTGGAGATCCACAGGCTCCAGTCCGTGGTGCCGAGGATGAGGAACACGAGCGGCATCAGCAGCGTCGCGATCATCATCATGAGCGATCGCCTTCCCACCCGGTCCGCCAGGAAGCCGAATACCGGCGTGGCGAAGATGGCCGCAAAGAACACCCAGCTGTTGGCGAGCCCCGCCTGCTGCAGCGTCAGACCCTTGGCGTCCTGGAAGTACTCGATGGCGAAGGTGCTGCGGAAAGGAAAGAACACGGCCGCGAACAGCACGTTCAGGGCGAGGATGTACCAGTAGGAGAGATTGAAGCTCACGAGATCGGACCAGGTGATCCGCTCCGGCGCCGCTGCCGCCGGCAGCCGGCCCGATGCGCGTGCGCGCGCGTCGATGACTCGATAGACCAACGCCGCGGCGAAGCTCGCCGCCGTCGCTGCGGCCGCGAGCCACAGCGGCTGCTGCCAGCCGTGAGCATAGACCGCGTGCCCCCAGTCAGGCGAAGTGTCGGCGGCGTACGAGCCGATGCGCGCGAAGCTGAAGAACAGGGCCATGGCAAGCGCCGTGCCGCCGCTCGAGAACCACTGCGCCAGTCCCGCGAGCAGCGCGATGAACAGCGCCTCCTCGGCGACTCCGAATATCAGCCGCCCCGTCACCATCACGGCGTAGGGCGAGCCGATCGCCGTCAGCGCCGCGCCCGCGAGGCACAGCGCCGCCGTCCAGGTCGCGACACGGGCAGGCCCGTAGCGATCGATCAGCACGCCGCCCAGCAGGGCGAGGAAGATGTTGGGCAGGCTGAATACCGCGTTCAGCATCCCGATCTGCGCCTGGGTGAAGCCGCGCTCGGCGCGCAGGAAGTCGGCGATCGGCGCGATCGCGTCGTATTCGTAATAGCTGCCGGCGATCGCCAGGCTGAGCAGCGCCAGCACCCACCAGCGCGCCGCGCCCTGCCCGGCAACCGCGGGCCTGAATCCGGATCCCCCGCCGCCGCTCAATGGATGCGGGCTCCCTGACGCACGAGCTCCTGCTGGACGGCGCTCACCTCGAGCCTCTCGAACGGCTCTCCCGTGCGCAGGGAGATCGCCGCCGCGACGCCGGCGCCCTGCCCGCTGACCGCGCAACACATCATGTTGCGCACCGCGGCATGCGAGACCTTGTCGCCGCCGATCGAGCGGCCGGCCACGAGCAGGTTGCCGATACCCTTGGGAACCAGCGCCCGATACGGCACGTGGAAATAGCGCCCGGTGGTCGGCAGGATGAGCAGGCCATACCCGTCGATGAATTCCGGGAAGATGCCGATCGCATCCTCGAAGCGGCCCTGCTCGCGCACGTCGGCCGCGGTCAGGTTGTAGAGCGCGTCGATCTTGCGGGTATCCCGCACCCCGAGCGTCATGCCGAAGTTGCGCAGCTTCGCCTGCTCGCACCCGGGCATGAAGCGCCGCAACGCCTCGATCGCGTGGATCGCCTGACGGCGGCCCTCGATCTCGGCGGCCGTGAGGTCGTTGGCATCCGTGCCGTCGACGTTGGGAAGATGGATGAGATTGAGATAAGTGAGATCGCCCTGATCGCTCACGCTCCCCCAGGTTCCGGCGATGGTATTCAGACTCGGCGGGATGACCCCGGCCTCGACCGCCCGCTTGAAGGGCTTGCGCAGAAACGGGGAGAACATGTCGTCCTCCTTGCCGGTGGTCTCGATGTCCCACTCGCCGTTGCCGGCCCAGTCGCGATAGGTCTGCGGGTCGGAGCGCACCTGCTCGAGGAAACGCGCCTTGTTGACGCCGGTCATGGAGAACATGACGGAGGCGGCCATGAGCTGCTCTCGCGGAGCCTTGCGGACGGGCGCTCCCGCGCGCGCGGCCACGTCGGCATCGCCAGTCGCATCGATCACGCGCCGCGCCAGGAAGGCCTCGCGGCCCGACTTGCTCTCCGTGATCACGCCGCGGATCGAGCCGCCCTCCAGCACGGGCGCGACGCACAGCCGGTGCAGGAAGGGAGTGATGCCGGCCTCTTTGACGAGGACGTCCGCGACGTACTTGAACATCTCCGCATCGAGCGCGTGGCTCAAGGATTGCGGCTCCGGCGTCGCCGCACCCATCGCTCTGGCGCGCTGCTCGAGCTCGATGCCGATGCCCTCGCAATCGACGGTTCGCTCGTGCCGGTACCAGGCGAACCCCTCGACGCCGACCTGAGTGATGTTGCCGCCGAAGCAGCCATAACGCTCGAGCAAAGTCGTGTGCGCGCCGGCGCGCGCCGCCGCGAGCGCGGCCGCCAGGCCCCCCGGGCCGCTGCCGACCACCAGCACGTCGGTCTCGTGCACGACATCCACCGAGCGCGCGGGCTCGGGTATACGGTTGACCATGGCGGGAAGGATAGCGCCTGTCAGACCGGCTCGCCGGCCATCTCGAGGTGCAGCGCCGTGCCCGAGTACGGATGCGCCCGGGCAACCGCCTCGTCGAGCTCGATGCCGAGGCCCGGCTCGGTCGGCGGGATGACGTAGCCCTCTTCCCAGCGGATCGGCTTGCGCAGCAGCTGCGCGTGCAGGCCCTGCCAGCGCTCGATGCCCTCGAGGATGAGGAAATTCGGGCTGCACGTGGCGAGCTGAATGTTCGCGGCGCCGACCACGGGGCCGCAGTACAGGTGCGGGGCGATTTGCGCGTGCTGCACCTCGGCGAGCGCCGCGATCTTCTTCGCCTCCAGGAGGCCGCCCACCCGACCGAGGTTCGGCTGCAGGATGGCCGCGCCGCCGGCCTTGAGCAGTCGCGCGAAGTCATACTTGGTGGTGAGCCGCTCTCCGGTCGCGATCGGCACGTGTGTGGCGCGCGCGACCTTCGCCATTTCCTCGGGCGCATCCGGCGGCACGGGCTCCTCGAACCACAGCGGATCGTACGGCTCGATGCGACGCGCCAGACGGATGGCTCCGGCCGCAGTCATCTGCCCGTGGGTACCGAAGAGAAGATCAGCCTGCGAGCCCACCGCGGAACGCAGCTGTCGCATGAACCGCTCGCAGCGGTCGAGCGCCGCAAGCGAGGGCTGACGGCCGTCGAACGCCGAATACGGTCCGAGCGGATCGAACTTCAACGCCGTGAAGCCCTGCGCGAGATATTCCGCCGCCCGTTGCGCCGCCAGGTCGGGATCCTGGTAGACGTCCGTGCGATCTCCGGGTCTGGCATAAATATAGGTGTAGGTGCGCAGGCGCTCGTGCACGCGGCCGCCGAGGAGCTTGTACACCGGCTGCCCCGCCGCCTTGCCGATGATGTCCCAGCAGGCCATCTCGAGCGCGCTGAGCACGCCCATCAGCGCGAGGTCCGGATGCTGCGAGTAGCCGGAGGAGTAGACGCGCCGCCAGATCCTCTCGATGTCGTGCGGGTCTTCGCCTTCCAGGTACCGCCGGAACACATCCTCGAGCAGCCGCGCGACGTGATGCGGATCGAACGGAACGCCGTACGCCTCGCCGACCCCCTCTACGCCATCCGCGGTCGCCAGCTTGGCGAATACGAAGTACGGTCCGCCGTTGTGCGGCGGCGGGTTGCCCACGACGAAGGTACGGATGTCGCGCAGCTTCATTCGACCGTTGCTCCCAACCCGGCGCTTTCAGGCGCGCATGCGCACGCCGCCCGGATCATACGCACACGCTGCGCCTCCCGGCCGCGCTGCAGCGAGCCGCTCCGCGGGCCGCCGCTCACCGATGATCTCGATCTCGAATCCCTGGCCCGCCGCGGCGATCGCCGCCGGAACATAGCCGAGGGCGAGCGAGCGCCCTACCCGATGGCCGTAAGCGCCGGAAGTGACCCAGCCGACGACCCGGCCGTCGTGCCAGATCGGCTCATCGCCGATGGCATCGGCATCGGCCGCGTCCACCGCAAATGCGACGAGGCGCATCTCCCCACCGCTCGAGCGCTCCTTTGCCGCCGCCGCGCGACCCATGAACTCACCCTTCTCGAGAGCGACGAACAGGCTGAGACCCGCCTCGTAGGGACCGTAGATCGGACGAAACTCCCGCGCCCAGGTGCCGAAGCCCTTCTCGATCCGCATGGCATTGAGCGCGCGGGCGCCGAAAGGCCTCAGACCCCGCTCGGCTCCCGCCGTGACCAGCAGCTCGTAGAGCGCGCGCTGATAGTCGGGCGACACCCAGATCTCGTAGCCCAGCTCGCCGGTAAAGGAAATCCTGCCCACCAGCGCCGGGATCATGCCAATGTCGACCCGACGGAAGGTCAGGAAGGGGAACGCCGCGTTGGAAAGATCATCGCGCACCAGGCTCTGCAGCAGTGCGCGCGAGGCCGGCCCGGCTACCGACAGGCCGACGTACTCCATCGCGCAAGCTCGGACGCTTACTCCCGACGGCGGCAGATGCCGCTCGAACCAACGGAGGTAATAGGCCTCTGCGCCCAGAGTCCCGATGAGCAACACACGGTCGGCGGCGAGCCGGCACATCGTGAAGTCGCCGATCAGCTTGCCACAGTCATTCAGCATCGGAGTCAGCGCGATGCGGCCGACCGGCGGCACGCGGTTCGCCATCATCCGCGAGAGCCACTCCTCGGCTCCCGGGCCGGAAATCTCGATCTTGCCGTAGTTGGATGTCTCGAGCAGGCCGACCCGCTCCTGCACGGCCCGGCACTCCTCGGCCACGTGCGCATGCGCGTTGGAACGGTGGAAGGTGACATCCTCCCGGGCGTCCGCCTCGGTTGGCGCGTACCACAGCGGATGCTCGAGCCCGCAGTACTCCCCGAAAACCGCATGCGCGCCGCGCAGCCGATCGTAGATCGGCGTCGTGCGCAGCGGCCGGGCCGCCGGCAGCTCCTCGTTGGGGAAGCGGATCCTGAACCGGCGCGAGTAATTCTCGCGCACCTTGGCGTTGGTATAGGCCAGCGTCGTCCAGTCGCCATAGCGTGCGACATCCATGGCCCAGACATCGGAGCCCGGATCCCCGTTCACCATCCACTGCGAGAGCGCGAGCCCCACGCCCCCGCCCTGGCTGAACCCCGCCATCACCCCGCAGGCGACCCAGAAATTGCGCAGCCCCTTGACGGGCCCCACGAGCGGATTGCCATCCGGCGCGAACGTGAAGGGCCCGTTGACCACCTTGCGCACGCCGACTTCCCCCAGGGCAGGAAAGTGCTCGAACGCCACCTCGAGGCTCGGCGCGATCCGATCCAGGTCGTTGGGCAGCAGACTCTGCGCGAAGTCCCACGGCGTCGCGACCGGCGACCAGGGCACGCCTGCGCGCTCGTACGTGCCGATCAACATCCCGCCGCGCTCTTCGCGCAGGTAGAGCTCACCCTCGAAGTCGATGCAGTGCAGCTGCTCGGGAAGGCCCGCGATCCGCGGCACCTCCTCGGTGATCAGGTATTGATGCTCCATCGCGAGGATCGGCAGCTCGAGCCCCACCATCCTGCCCACTTCCCGCGCCCAGAGTCCGCCCGCGTTGACAACGTGCTCGGCATGCACGTTGCCGCGGTCAGTGACCACGTCCCAGGTACCATCGGACCGCGGCTTCAGGTCCACGACGCGGGTGTGGCGAACCACCTCGGCACCGGCGATCTGCGCCGATCTGGCATAGGCATGCGTCACCCCGTAGGGGTCGACGTGACCCTCGACGGGATCGAACATCGCCCCGACGAAATGCCGTTTGTCGAGGAGCGGAAAGCGCCGCGCCGCCTCATCGACCGTGAGCAGCTCGAGCTCCATGCCGAGATAGCGGCCGCGCGCCTGCGCCATTTTCAGCCAGTCGAGCCGCTCCCGGGTCCCGGCCAGCATGAGGCCGCCGGTCAGGTGCACGCCGCAGGACTGGCCGGAGATGCGCTCGATCTCCTGGTAGAGATTGATGGTGTACTGCTGGAGCCGCGCGACGTTGGGATCGCCGTTGACCGTGTGCATGCCTCCCGCCGCATGCCAGGTCGAGCCGCAGGTCAGCTCGTCCCGCTCGATCAGCATCACGTCCGGCCATCCGGCCTTCGTCAGGTGATACAGCACGCTGGCGCCGACGACTCCGCCCCCGACCACCACGACCCGCGCAGCGCTTCTCATGAGGCGTGCTTCTCCGCCTTCTCCCAGTCATTCGACACCGCGAGCTGCACGGGAGGTGCCGCGGCGGTGGCGCTCGCGCCGAAGCGCTCGATGAGCCAGGAGCGAAAGAGCGCTATCGCCGTATCCGCGAGCCCCTCGGGATGCGTGATGAGGTAATAGCCGTAGCCGTTGTCGACGGTCATGTCGAAGGGCCTCACCAGGCGTCCACTGCGGATCTCTTCCGCGAACAGGTTGGTGTCGACCAGCGCGATGCCCTGCCCGCTCAACGCGTACTGCACGGCGAGCAGCGCGGTGTCGAATACCAGGCCGCGCTCCACGGTGACCGGGCCCAGCCCCGCATGCCGCACGAACTGCGACCAGGCCTCGTGCCGCGGCAGCTCGTCGATGCGCACGTGCACGAGCTCGTTCGCCTCGATGAAGGCCGCGAGACCCTTGCCGGCGTGCTGGGCGGCGATCTGCGGGTGGCAGAGGATGCTGAGGCGGACCGGCCAGAGAAGATCCGCGACCAGATCGGTCACCATGGGCCTCGAATAGACCACCGCCACGTCGACATCGCCGAGCGGCGGACCCGCGGCGGCGGGGCTGATGAGGTCGATGTCGACCTCCGTGCTCGCCTGGCGAAAATCCCTGAGAATGGGCACCGCGAGCTGCATCGCGAAGCTCGGCGGCATGCGCACCCGCAGGGTGCGCTGTGCGGGGGCGCCCTCGTTGCGGATGTCGTCGATCGCATATTCCAACCGGTCGAAGGACTTCGCGACCGCCGGCAACAGGTGCTGACCCGCCTTGGTCAGGGTGAGCGCGTGCGGGCGCCGCTCGAACAGCTGCACCCCGATCAGGCGCTCGAGCGAGATGACGTGGCGCGACAGGGCGCTCTGGGAGATGAGCAGAGCGTGCGCGGCGGCCGTGAAGCTGCCGTGCTTGGCCACGCCCTCGAACGCGCGCAGCGCGTTGAGCGGCAGCCAACGCCGATCGATCGTCTTCTTTGCCATCGGTGCCTCCGCCCGCATGCTCTTGCCCATGGACGGCACGTCACCCGGATCATGCAACGGCATGAACGCCAGGCAGGCACACGGAAGTGCCCGCGCCGCAGGTGCCGTTCATACTAGCCGCCCCCGGATACGGCGGCGCAAGCTATTCGATGCCTTTTTTCGATGCCGGTAGCCAAATTCTCGGCTTGGACGGGCGCGGGGGATGTGGAAACCTACCGCTCAATCCATGAACGCGTTGCCCCAGCAACCGGCGCCCCGCTCCTCGGGGCATCGCATCGCCTCGATCCGCATCACCCACCATCGTCTGCCGCTCGACCCGGCTTTCCACGCGAGCTGGGATACCCGCCCGCGCGTGCATTTCGACGCCACCATCGTCCGGGTGATCACCGACACGGGACTTGAGGGCCTCGGCTCGGGTGATCTGATGGTCGGCTTCGCCGGACACGAGCCGCTATTCGTCGGCCAGGATGCGCTCGCGATCGAGCGGCATTACCGCGTCCTCTCGCACATCGACTTTCACTACGGACGCTGCTGGCCGCTCGATCTCGCCCTCTGGGATCTTGCCGGCAAGATCACCGGCCAGCCGTGCTGGCGGCTGCTCGGCGGCCTCTCGAGCCGGGTGCGGGCCTACGTCTCCTCGGGCACGCTGCGCGAGCCGGCGGCACTCGCGGAGCAGGCCGAGCGTTATCTCGCCCTGGGCTTTCGCGCCATGAAGATCCGCTTTCAACGCGGCGACTGGCGGCGCGACATCCGTGCGCTCGAGGCTGTGCGCGCACGTGTCGGCGAGCGGCTCGAGCTGATGGTCGATTGCAACCAGGGCTGGCGCATGCCGTGGGACACGCAGGCGCCCTGGAGCCTGAAGGATGCGCTCGCGGTGGCGCGGGAGCTCGAGCGCCTCGCTGTGTTCTGGATGGAAGAGCCCTTGCATCGCGGCGACCACGCTGGCATGAAAGGCCTGCGGGAGGCTACGGAAGTGAGGATCGCCGCGGGCGAGATGACGCGCCAGCTCCACGAGCTGCGCGACCTGATCACCACGGGATCGGTCGACGTTCTGCAGCCGGACGCGGCTCTCGTCGGCGGCATCACGGGGCTCAGGCGGATTGCGGCGATGGCGCACGAGCATCAGCTCGTCTTCACACCCCACACCTGGACCAATGGCATGGGCCTCACGGCCAACGCCCACCTGGTCGCGGGGCTGGCTGATGCCCCCTTCCTCGAGTATGCCTACGATCCGCCGGAGTGGACGCTGGAGCGGCGGGATTTCATGATGGCCGAGCCGCTGCAGGCCGACGCGGACGGCTGGCTCAATCTGAGCGATGCGCCCGGCATGGGCTACGCGCTCGACGAGCGCGCGCTCGCGGCCACGGCGATCTAG
>JABBNZ010000028.1 GCA_019352035.1 Pseudomonadota bacterium
CGTCCATGGCCACCCGTGCGACGCATGCGTCGCACCCCTGTGCCTGATTTCAGAGCAGCCGTTTTATTTCAGGCGCGGGCGGGAAGAGGACGGCTTGGCGGCGGAGGACTTGCGCGGGGGGTTTTTGGCGGCGGCGCGGCGTTTCGGGGGCGTCTCACCGCCGTTGGTGCGCTGCGCGGCGGACTTGGCGCGACGCGGCGCGGCCGCTTGCTCAGCTTGAGGCGGTCGTGAAGCGGCGGATGCGCGCGCGCGTGACGGCGCGGCTGGCCGGGACGGCGCACGGGAGGCGGTCTTTGCAGCGGCGCCCCGGCCGCGCCGGCCCCACCTTCCCTTGCCTCGCTCCGGCGCCTGCGCCAGCAGAGTCCGGCATTCCTCGAGCGCCAGCGATTTCGGCTCCCGGTCCTTCGGCACCTTCGCGTTCTTCTTTCCGTCGGTGACATACGGGCCATAACGGCCATTCAACACCTGGATGTCGTCCACGCCGAAATCCGTAATGATGCGGTTGGCGTCGGCCTCCTGTTTCAGGCGTATGACTTCGAGGGCCCGCTCCAGCGTCACCGTGTAGGGATCGTCTTCCTTCAGCGAGACGTACTTGCTGCCGTACTTGACGTACGGGCCGAAGCGCCCGATGTTGGCGACGACGGTCTCGCCTTCGGCGTTCTCGCCGAGCGTGCGCGGGACCTTGAAGAGCTCCATCGCATCGGCGAGGGTGACGGCGTCCATCTTCTGACCGGGCCGCAATCCCGCGAAGCGCGGCTTCTCGACATCATCCTTGGTGCCGATCTGCACGAAGGGGCCGTAGCGTCCCATCCGCACGGTGACCGGCTTGCCGGTCGCCGGGTCCTTGCCGAGCTCACGCGCCTGCGCGACTTCCTCGCGCGAGACGTTCTTCTCGATCCGCTCCACCTGATCGATGAAGGGTTTCCAGAACTTGTCGAGCGGCCGGGTCCACTCCTCCTCGCCGCGGGAGATCGCGTCGAGCTCGTCCTCCATCGCCGCCGTGAAACCGTACTCCACGTAGCGATGAAAGTGGTCGGTCAGGAAGCGATTGACGATCTTGCCGATGTCGGTCGGCACGAAGCGGCGGTTGTCCATCTCGACATACTCCCGGTCCTGCAGTGTCGAGATGATCGTGGCGTAGGTCGAGGGGCGGCCGATTCCGTGCTCCTCCAGCGCCTTCACCAGGGAGGCCTCGCTGTAGCGCGGCGGCGGTTCCGTGAAGTGCTGGTCCGCATGCAGCGTGACCAGGTCGACCAGATCGCCCTCCTGCAATGGCGGCAAGACGTGATCGTCTTCTTCAGACTTAACGTCATCCGCACCTTCCTGATACACCGCAATGAATCCAGGCTTCACCAGCGTCGAGCCGTTGGCGCGGAGCACGTGACGCTCAGGGCCGTCCGGTCCCGCAAGCATGTCGACCGCGACCGTGTCGAAGATGGCCTGCGCCATCTGCGAGGCGACGGCTCGCTTCCAGATCAGCGCGTAGAGCCTGTAGAGATCGCCGTCGACCTTGCCTTCGACATCCGCAGGCGTCACGGCGGCGGAGGTCGGCCGAATCGCCTCGTGCGCCTCCTGGGCATTCTTCGACTTCGTCTTGTAGACGCGCGGCTCCTCGGCCACCTCCTCGTTGCCGTAGAGCCGGGCCGCGACCTCGCGGATCTCCTTGACCGCCTCCGCCGCCAGCGACACGGAGTCGGTGCGCATGTAGGTGATGAGGCCTACGTTGCCCTCCCCCAGGTCGACGCCTTCGTAGAGTTGCTGCGCGAGGCGCATCGTGCGGCGCGCGTTGTAGCCCAGCTTGCGCGCCGCCTCCTGCTGGAGGGTCGAGGTGGTGAAAGGCGGGGCGGGCGTTCGCCGCCGCTGTTTGCGATCGACGGTGAGGACGCGAAGTCGGCCGGGACTGCCGCCGGCGGCGGCTTGCGCCGCCTGCAGGATGGCGCGCTCCGCTTCGCGCGCCTGGGCCTCGTTGGTGAGGGAGAATTGCTCCACCTTCGCGCCCGCGTACTCGGTGAGCTTCAGCGGGAAGGGCGCGGCGCGAGGCGCCGAGCGACCGGACAGGGTGTCCGGGACGGCCGGTGGCACGGCCTCAGCGCTGCGCGCTTCACCCTCGAGCGTCCAGTACTCCCGCGCGACGAACGCCGCGATCTCCTCCTCGCGCTCGCAGATCATGCGCAGCGCCGGACTCTGCACCCTGCCGGCCGACAGCCCGCGGCGCACTTTCTTCCAGAGCAGCGGCGAGAGGTTGAAGCCGACCAGATAATCGAGGGCGCGGCGGGCCTGCTGCGCGTTCACCAGATCCAGCGACAGATCGCGGGGCCGGGCCACCGCCTCGCGAACGGCGTTGCGGGTGATCTCGTAGAAAACCACGCGATGCACGGTCTTGCCGGCGAGATCGCCGCGGGCCTTGAGGATCTCCTGCAGATGCCAGGCGATCGCCTCGCCTTCGCGATCGGGGTCGGTGGCGAGATACAGCGCCTTCGACTTCGCCAGGCCTCGGGAGATGCTGTCGACGTGCCGTTCGTTCTTTTCCAGCACCTGGTACTTCATGGCGTAGCCGTGCGCCGGGTCGACCGCGCCCTCCTTCGGCACCAGGTCGCGCACGTGGCCGTAGGAGGCCAGCACCTCGAAGTCCTTGCCCAGGTATTTCTTGATGGTCTTCGCCTTGGCAGGCGACTCCACCACGACCAGATTGTCAGCCATGTGTCGGCGGTCCCTCAGCGCAATCAGTGCCGGACGGGGCCGCCGGCGTCCGACATGACGCTCTCGAAACGGGCGAACGCCAGCTCCTGGCCCGGCTGAGCGCAGAGGACGAGGAGCACCACCCACTTCAATTGCTCGACATCCACCTCCTCGACATCCAGCGCCAGGGCGCGCTCGATGACGAGCTCCCGCTGGCGAGTCGTAAGGACATGCTGACGGTCCAGCAGCATGAGGAAGGCCCGGCAGTCGTCCGACAACCGCGACAACTCGCCATCGGCGAATATGCGCAACCCGCCGCGCTCCTGGCGATCCTCCGCCATGCTTTCGTCCGCGGGCGCCGCCCGCTGATCGCCGACCAGCGCGGATAACCACTCCATCGCCTGCACCACTTCGCTCACGGAGAAGCCTCGCTTGCGCAGATCCTCCAGCATGTGGCGCCGCTGCGGAACGTCCGCGGGATCGGCCAGCATGTAGTGGTCGTAAACGTAAATCAGCACTTTCAGAACACTGCCGGTGGTCATCTGCTTAGTCGGCCGTAAAGGCCGCCGGGATACGGCGCGATGCGCCCCTCGAGCTCGAGAATCAGCAACATCGATGCGATCGACTCGCCGGGCAAGCCGGAGCGAGCCACGAGCGTATCGATGGTCGCGGGTTCGAAACCGAGCGCATCTAACAGCATTTCATACTCCTTGTCCAATCGGACGCCCCCTGCGGAGGCATTGGAGCCGCCCACATCTGATGAGGCAAGTGATTGAAACTGCTGGCTAAATTGCAGCCCGGCCAGTACGTCTGCCGGCCCCTCGACGAGGTGCGCTCCCTCGCGGATGAGCTGGTGGCAGCCCCGGGAGAGCGGGCTGCGGATCGGGCCCGGCACGGCGAAGACCTCCCTTCCCTGCTGTGCCGCCCGCTGAGCGGTAATCAAGGATCCGCTGCCCTCGGCAGCCTCGACCACCAGGGTCCCGAGCGCCAGTCCGCTGATGATGCGATTGCGCTGCGGAAAGTTCTGCCGCTGCGGTCCCGTTCGCGGCGGAAACTCCGATACCAGGGCCCCGCCCGCGCGGATGCGCGTCGCCAGAGCGGCATTCTCGGCCGGGTACGTGCGATCGAGTCCGGTGCCGAGCACCGCCACCGTGCGCCCGCCCGCGGCCAGCGCTCCTTCATGGCTCGCCGCATCGATCCCCGCCGCCAAGCCGCTGGTGATGGTCAGGCCCGCCTGCGTCAGGGCGCCGGCCAGTTCCCGGGCGATCGACCGTCCCACAGGCGATGCGCCGCGCGCCCCCACCATGGCAAGCTGCGGCGCCTTCAGCACCTCGATGTCGCCCGCCACGTAGATCGCCGCCGGCGCGCCCCGAATGGCGGCGAGCGGCTGCGGGTAGTCCGCCTCGCCCCACACCAGCAGCCGCGCGCCCCCCGCGCGCAGCCATTGGAGGTCGGCCGAAAGCGCTCCGGTGTCGGGGCTGCGCAGACACTCACGCGCTTTCGGGGGCAGATCCACCCGGGCGAGGATTTCCGGCTCGCAGATCCGCTCCAGGTCCCCGGCGGCCTGAGCGGCCAACAGCCGAACGTGCTCGCCGGTGAGTCCCGGGCTGCGCACCAACTTCGCGCCGACCATCGCCATGCTCATGGCCGCAAGCATAGAGAAGGGCGCGTGGCCCAGGTCCCCTGAGAATCGATGGCGATCGTGCAGAAATGAGCGGTGCCGCTGGCGGCACCGCCCTTACACGGCGGCTTCCAGCGTCGCGGCGACCTCGAGCCAGCGCTCTTCGAGATCCGAGATCTCGCGCGACAGCTCGCCGTGGCGAGCGCTCAGGCACCGCTGCTCCGCGGCCCCCGCGGCGGCGTAGGTCGCGGGGTCGGCGAGCCGCGACTCGATCCCGCTGCGCTCGGCCGCGAGCCGCTCGAGAGCCGCTTCCAACTTGCGCTGCTCGGCGCGCAGCGGCGTGAGGCGGTTGCGAACCTGCGCCTCGAGCCGGCGCTGCTCCCGGCGCGAAGGAGCCGACGGGGCGTCCGGATCCTCCGGGGAACCGGCGCCGGCGCCGCGCGCGAGCCACGCCGCGTAGTCTTCCAGGTCGCCCTCGAAGGGAGCCACGGTCCCGTCGGCCACCAGGAGGAAGCGATCGCACGCGCCGCGCAGCAACGCACGATCGTGCGAGACCACCACCACCGCGCCGGCAAAGTCCTGCAATGCCACGAGCAGGGCGTGGCGCATGTCGAGGTCCAGATGGTTGGTGGGCTCATCGAGCAGCAGCAGGTTGGGCTTGCGGGCGACGAGGATGGCGAGCGCCAGCCGCGCCCGCTCGCCGCCGGAGAACTGCCGTGTCGGCTCGAAGACCCTGTCGCCGCGAAAGCCGAAGCGGCCGAGGTGATTGCGGCGCTCGAGCTCGGTCCAGCGCGCCTGGACCTCGCCGCCGCGGCGCTCGAGCTCGCCCATGGCCGTTCCGTCGGCATCCAGGTGCTCGAGCTCGAGTTGCGCGAAAAAGCCCGTCGCGACATCGGGGGCCGTCTCCAGGTTGCCCGCGAGGGGCGCCAGCTGGCCGGCCAGCACCCGCATCAGCGTCGATTTGCCGGCGCCGTTGCGCCCCAGGACGCCGATTCGATCGCCGGGGCTGACATCCATCGACACATCGCGCAATACCTGGCGATCGCCGTAGCCGGCCGCGAGGCGCTCCAGCGTCAGGAGCGGCCGCGGCAGCTTCGCGGGTGCCGCGAATTCCCACTCGAAGCCCTCCTCGAGGTGCAGCGAGGCGACCTCGGGGAGCCGGCTCAGCCATTTCAGGCGGCTCTGGACCTGGCGCGCCTTGCTGGCCTGCGCGCGAAAGCGGGTGACGAAACTCTCCACCCGCGCGCGCTCGCGCTGCTGGCTCGCGAGCATCGCCTGGGTGCGCTCTGCCGCTGCCGCGCGCTGCGTCTCGAAGGCGCTGTAGTTGCCCGCGTAACTGCGAAGGTGAGCGCCTTCGATGTGCAGGACCCGCCCGACCACCCCGTCGAGAAATTCCCTGTCGTGGGACACGAGCAACAGCGTTCCCGCATAGCTCTTCAGCCAGCTCTCGAGCCACATGACCGCATCGAGGTCGAGGTGGTTGGTGGGCTCATCGAGCAGCAGCGCTTCGGAGCGGCGCATCAGGGCGCGGGCGAGGTTGGCGCGCATCTGCAGTCCGCCTGAGAACTCGCGCACGGGGCGCTCCAGGTCCTCGGGCGCGAACCCCAGCCCGGCGGCGAGCTGGGCGGCGCGGCTCCCCGCCGCATAGCCGCCCAGTCGATCGTACTCCGCGTGCAGCAGGGCGAGACGCGTGCCCTCAGCCGCGGTTCCCGCCGCATGGCTCGCATCGGGTGAGGGGGGGCCGGTGGCCGTCCCTGGCGGCGGTGCCCCCGGCCCGCGCAGCCTCGCGCGGGCGCTCGCCTCCTGGGTCGGCTCGCCCATCTGCGCCTCGAGCGCCGCGAGCTCGAGATCGCCGCCGCGGATGTACTCGAGCAGAGTCGCGTCGGTCTGCGGCAGTTCCTGTGCCACTGCCGCGGTGATCAGGCCCGGGGGTGCGCCGTACTCACCCGCATCCGGCGCGAGCTCGCCTCGGATCAGGGCGAGGAGCGTGGACTTCCCGCAGCCGTTGCGGCCGACGATGCCCACCTTCTCGCCGCGAAAGATGCTGCAGGTTGCGCCGTCGATGAGAACCTGCGGCCCGCGGCGCAGGCGCACATCGGCAAGGGTCAGCATTGAGCCTCAGGCGCGCGAGCACTCGGCGCCATCCTGCGCCCCGGCCCCGCGGGCCCGCCTATCGGCGTTCAAAAAGCGCTCCCGGCGCTTTTGTCGCCGGCGGCAAGGTCGCTGCTGTCCTGAGCGTAGCGCCCGAAAGCGGCCCCCGAAGCCGCCTGGCGCTGCAGCAGCGCGAGCAGCTCCTCGGCCTTCATCGGCTCGCCGAACAATCTGCCCTGCACGAAGTGACAGCCCGCGCGGCGCAGGAATTCCAGCTGGCCGACCGATTCGACGCCCTCGGCGATGACGTCGATCTCGAGGTTGCGCCCCATCTCGATGATGGTGCGCACCAAAGTGGCGTTGCCGGAGTTCTCGCCGACGTCGCGCACGAAGGACTGGTCGATCTTGAGCGTATCGATCGGGAACTGCTGCAGGGCGGAGAGCGAGGAGTAGCCCGTGCCGAAGTCATCGATCGAGAGGTGCAGGCCCATCGCGTAGAGCTCATCGAGCAGACGCAGCGTGCGCTTGGTGTCCGCCATCAGGGTGGTCTCGGTGATCTCGAGCTCGAAGGCGGTGGGGGAGACGCCGTGGCGGCGGAACACCGAGCGGCAGCGCAGGATGAAGCTCGCCTGGCGCAGCTGCTTCAGGGAGAGGTTGAGCGAGATCCGGCCGGGATCGCCGATCTCGCCCTGCATCTGCCGGTAGTCCATGCAGACGCGGTTCAACACCCACTCGCCGATGTCGAGGATGAGGTTGGTTTCCTCCGCGAGCGGGATGAACTGCGCGGGCGGAATGTCGCCGTGTCCCGGCAGCCGCCAGCGCAGGAGCGCCTCGGCGCCGATGATGCGTCCGCTCGCGACCTCCACCTTGGGCTGGTAGCGGATCACGAGCTCGTCGCGCTCGAGGGCGCGGCGCAGCTTGCTCTTCAGGATCAACCGCTCGACGGCCGCGGCGTTCATCTCCGGGGAATAGAAGGCGAAGGTGTTGCCGCCGTTCTGTTTCGAGTAGTACATCGCCGCATCGGCGTTGCGGATGAGGTCGATGACGTTCTCCGCATCCCGCGGGCAGATCGCGATGCCGATGCTGGCCGTCAGAAACACCTCGTGCTGATTCAGCTGGAAGGCGCGGCTCACCTCGGTGAGCACGGCGCGCGCGAGGTGCGCGATGGGGCCGCGGTTGTCAGTTTCCGCGGGCAGGCCCGAGATGCACAGGGCGAATTCATCGCCCGCCAGACGCCCGAGCAGCGCGCCCTTCGGCAGCGCGCCGGTGAGCCGCTCCGCCAGCACCTCGAGCACGCGGTCCCCGGCGCCGTGCCCGAAAGTGTCATTCACCTCCTTGAAGCGGTCCATGTCGAGGTAAAGGAGCGCCACCGCCTGCGCGCTGCGCAGCCCGCGCGCGATCGTCTGCTGCAGCACGTGCTGGAACTGCATGCGGTTGGGAATCTTGGTGAGCGCATCGTAGCGGGCGAGATAGCGGATGCGGCGCTCGGCGCGCTTGCGGTCGGTGATGTTGCGCGCGACGAAAATGATGCCCTGGAACTGCGGGTCGTCGCTCTCGATCCTCGAGCCGGTGAGCGACACCGGGATCGTCTGCGAGCCGCGTGTAAGCACCACGGTCTCCCGTGTCTCCTGCGCGGCCTGCAGCAGGTCGAAGCCTTCGCGCTCGCGCTCCTCCAGCATCGCGATGATGCCGCGCCCCAGGATCTCCTCCTCGGCGTAGCCGAGGAGCTTGCAGGCCGCGGAGTTGGCGACTTTCACCACCCCGTCGGGCGAGGTGACGAATACGGCGTCCGTCATGCTGTTGAGGACGCTGTGGAGGTAATTCTTGTGGATGGTCGACTGGCGCAGCCTCGAGCGCATGCGCTCGAGGGCCTGCTCCAGCTCGCCGATGATGTCGCTGCGGCGGACCTCGATCTGCCGGGTGTAATCGCCCTGGCCGACGCGATCGGCGCTGCGGATGAGCGCTGTCGTGGAGGACTGGATGCCGCGGGCCGCCCGCCACCCGATGACCGCCGCGGCGAGACTGCCCAGCACCGCCAGCGCGCTGACGCCCCGCACGGTCAGGGCATCGGGCGGATGGCGCCAAATGAAAAATCCGATCACCGCCGCGGTCGCGACCAGGACGATCGCAAATGCAGCGCCGGCATACTTCAGCTTGAGATTGGCGGAGTTCACCAAGGGCTAATCGCTCAGTCAGCCCCCGATATTAGTTCGCCATCGGCCGGCGGTCGACCCCGGAAGCATGAAGCGGCCCATCACATGCCCCAGGCCACACGGAGGTGCCCCGCCGCCACAGGGCGAGGCGGTGCTTCCAGCGAAGCACTGCTTCGCTCCGCCGAGCGCGCCTCGGGCAAAACCCACGCGCTTTGCCCGAGGCGCGCTGGACCGGGCAGGACGCCCGGCTCCAGCGCTTCATATGAGGCTAAAGCACGGACCAGACCTTCTTTATGTAGCCGACCATGAGGCCGCGCATGGTGGACATGGGGTCGGCGTCGGCCGCGAAGATGGGGGGGTTGCGCCGCAGCAGCCGCCAGTTCTCGCTGCGCAGCACCTGCCGCAGGTAATCGACATTGCGGTCGATGGCCTCCATATAGGGATTTCTGCCCCCGAAGAGGACCTCGAAGTATCGGTACGCGCGCCCGAACTCCCCGTCCAGGCGCTTCTCGCGCACCTCGGCGACGAAGTCCGGGGTCTGGCGCAGCAGGTCGAGCCCAGAGGCGTACTTCACCTGGCGGCCGCCATTGGCGGCGATGGGCAGCGCGACGCCGCCGAGGACGAACTCGGCATACAGCCGGTCGCGGCACTTCTCGAGATAGCAGCGGTCGGCCATCTGCGCGACCATGTCGGCGGTGCCGAGCAGGTGTCCCACGACGATATCGCGTGGATCGGAAACGCGCGTCTCGATCTCGGGGAACGGCAGCTCGTACCCGGTGAAATGGATGACCTCGCGCGCGACCGGGACCCAATGCGCCAGGCCGACTTCGGGCAGGAACTCCTCGAGGAAGCGCGCACCGCGCGAGACATGGATGCGGGTGAATTCCGCGCCGTTGCGCGAATCCTGGTCGTCGGCGCGGCGCAGGTAGCCCACGTCGTGAAAGAGGCCGGTGATCAGGCCCGCGACTGCCCGCTCCCCGCCCAGCCGCTCATCCTCGGGCGCCTGGCGCTCGTACCCGACGATCAGGCGCGCCAGCGCCAGGGTGATGTCCAGCGTGTGCTGACGGTCGTGGTAGACGGTGTCCACACCGTAAAAGCCCGGGACCTCGCCCGCGAACAGACGCTCGAAATGCGCGAACGACAGCCGCAGCGGATCCATGGGCGCATCGGGCCACGTGGGCCGGTAGAGCGCCTCGACTGCCCGCAGCACCGCGTCCGGGGAGCTGACCTGGACGGAATTGGTGACATCGAAGTCACTGCGCCGGGCGCTGCTCATTCTGGTGGTTTGTAACACGGCCTCATGCCGCTCCCCGGGGAGCGATATTTCAGCCAGTCTAGGAGGCGTCCCCTCCCTGCCACTGCGACGCGCTGCTCAGTTTCGTCATGCAGCCTCGCCGGGAGCGGCTATACCGTGCTGCGCCAGCAGCGCCCGGATGTCGGGCGGGCGCCCCCGGAACTCGACGAAGGCTTCCAGGGCGTCCCGGCTGCCTCCTCGGGAGAGGATGGAGTCGAGAAACCGCTGCGCCGTGGCCCGGTCGAAGACGCCCCGCTCCTCGAAGACCGAGAAGGCGTCCGCCGCGAGAACCTCGGCCCATTTGTAGCTGTAGTATCCGGCCGCGTAGCCGCCGGCGAAGATATGTCCAAAGCTGTTCGCGAACCGGTTCCACTCGGGCACCGGCACGACCGTCAGCTGGCGGCGCACCTGCTGCAGCACCTCGCGCACGCGGCCGCCGCGCTCCGGGGCATACTCGGCATGGAGGCGGAAGTCGAACAGCGCGAACTCGAGCTGCCGCACCATCTGCAGTCCGGCGTGGAAGCTGCGCGTGGCGCGCAGCCGCTCCAGGGTCTGCGCCGGCAGGGGCGCCCCGGTCTGAAAGTGGCTGCAGATGCGGCCGAGCACATCAGGGTGCCACGCGTAGTTCTCCATGAACTGGCTCGGCAATTCGACGGCGTCCCAGGCAACGCCGTTGATGCCCGCGATGCTCGGATAGTCGACACGCGTCAGCAGGTGATGCAGGCCGTGACCGAACTCGTGAAAGAGTGTGAGCACGTCATCGTGTGTGAGGAGGGCCGGGCGGCCCTCTCCAGGAGGCAGCACGTTGCACACGAGATACGCCACCGGCAACGCGGAGCCCGAGACGAGGCGCTTGCGGCCGATGCACTCGTCCATCCAGGCGCCGCTGCGCTTGTTCGGCCGCGCGCAGGCATCGAGATAGAAGCTCCCGATCTGCCGGCCGGCGGCGCTTTCGATATCGAAGAAGCGCACGTCCGGATGCCACACCGGGGCGCCGCTGCGCTCCCGGATGTGCACGTCGAAGAGCCTCTCGGCGACCTCGAACAACCCGGCAAGCACTCGCGGCAGCGGGAAGTACGGGCGCAGCTCCTCCTGGGAGACGGCATAGCGCTCGCGCTGCAGCCGCTCCGTATGGAAGGCGACATCCCAGGCTTCGAGCCTGGCGCCGGCGAAGGCCTCGAGCTCCTCGAACTCCCGCACCGCGGCGGGCCGCCCCGAGCGGGCCAGATCCTCCAGGAACTGCATGACTTCCGGGACGCTGTGCGCCATGCGGGTGGCGAGCGCGTACTCGGCGAAATTGCCGAAACCGAGGATCCGCGCCGCCTCGTAGCGCCGGCGCAGGATCTGCTCCATGACATCCGCGTTGTCCCACCGGCCGGCGTTGGGGCCCTGGTCGGAGGCGCGCGTGGTCCATGCCTCGTAGAATGCGCGGCGCAGAACCTCGGATTCCGCGTCAGTCACCACTGCGACGTAGGTCGGCTGATCGAGTGTCAGGAGCCAGCCTTCCAGACCCTGATCGTGCGCGCGGCGGCGGGCCTGATCGATGAGCATCTCGTTGAGGCCGCGCAGCTGCGCCGCGTCCTTGACCGGGCAGCTCCAGCCGGTGGTCGCATCGAGCACGTTCTCCTCGAACTTCGCCTGCAGGCCCGTGAGCTCCAGCATCACTTCCTTGAAGCGCCGCTTGTCATCCGCGCCGAGCCCGACGCCCGCGAGCCGGAATTCCCGCAGCGCGTGCTCGAGCACGCGGCGCTGCACCGAATCGAGCGCGGCGCCTTCCTGCGCCTCGATCGCACGGTAGGCCCGGTAGAGCGGCTCGCTCTGGGCGAGGTCGGTCTGATAGGCCGAGAGCAGAGGCAGGCACTCGTTGTATGCGGTGCGCAACGCCTCGGAGTTGAGCACGGCGTTCAGATGGCTCACCGGCGACCAGGTGCGTGCGACGCGGTGATGCAGCTCTTCCAGCGGCTCCACCACCGTGGCGAACGTCGGGTCGGTGCTCGCGGCGATCTCGCTCATCCGCGCCCGGGCTTCCGACAGGGTCTCGCGCACCGCCGGCTCGACGTGCTCCGGGCGGATACGCGGGAAAGGGGGCAGCGGCGCCTGGGCCAGCAAAGGATTGTCCATCGGTCACCTGTCTAAGCGGCACACGGGCGGCTAAAATTCCATGATGAGTGACTTCGATCTCATTGTCATCGGCGGGGGCAGCGGCGGCCTGGCGGCGGCGCAGCGCGCGGCGGAGTACGGCGCCAAGGTCGCGCTGGTGGAATCGCACCGGCTGGGCGGCACGTGCGTCAACGTCGGGTGCGTGCCCAAGAAGGTCATGTGGAACGCGGCCGACCTCGCCGAAGGGCTGCGCGATGCGCCCGATTACGGCTTCGCGCTGTCGGCCGGGGAACACGATTGGCCGCTGCTGAAGGAGAAGCGCGACGCCTATGTGCTGCGCCTGAACGGCACCTACGAGAGCAATCTCGCCAAGCGCGGCATCACCCTGGTCCGCGGCCGGGCCCATTTCGTGGACCCGCGGACGGTGGCGGCAGCGGGGTCCTCGCTCCGCGCTGCGCACATCATCATCGCCACCGGCGGCCGTCCCTTGCTGCCGCCCATCCCGGGTGCGCAGCTCGGGATCACCTCAGACGGCTTCTTCGACCTGCCGCGCAGGCCGCAGCGCGTCGCCATCGTCGGCAGCGGCTACATCGCCGTCGAGCTGACCGGCATCTTCGCGGCGCTCGGCTCCAACGTGACACTGGTTCTTCGGGGGGAGACGGCGCTGAAGGATTTCGACTCCATGATCGGGGAGTCGATGCTGAAGATCCTACGCGACGAAGGCGTGAGCATCGCCACGCAGGCGTGGCCTTCGGCGCTCGACTGCGACCCCCGGGGAGGTCTGGCGCTCGCGCTTCGCGATGGCCGGCGGCTGGAGCCGTTTGACTGTGTGCTCTGGGCGATCGGCCGCGCGCCGGCGGTGGAGGAGTTGGGACTGGCGCGGGCGGGCGTGGACCTCGACGCCTACGGCTTCATCGTCACCGACAAATACCAGACCACGAGCAGCGCCGGCGTATACGCCATCGGCGATGTCACCGGCCGGGCGCCGCTCACGCCCGTGGCCATTGCCGCCGGACGGCGCCTGAGCGACCGCCTCTTCGGCGGCAAACCCGACCGGCATCTGGACTACCACAACATCCCAACGGTCGTATTCGGCCATCCCCCGATCGGCACGGTGGGCCTCACTGAGCGCGGCGCCCGCGACGACTACGGCGATGAGGAGGTCGCCATCTTCAAGTCGAGCTTCATCCCCATGTACCACGCGCTCACCACCGCCAAGCCGCGCTGCGACATGAAGCTGGTGACCGTGGGCCCGAAGCGGCGCATCGTCGGCGTGCACGTCGTCGGGCCGGGCGCGGACGAGATGATGCAGGGCTTCGCGGTCGCCGTGCGCATGGGTGCCACCAAGGAGGACTTCGACGACACGGTGGCGATCCATCCCACCAGCGCCGAGGAGCTCGTCACGATGAGGTGAGCGCCGCGAGCACCGGCCCGGTGAGCGGCCGCACGCCGCGCCAGAGGCGGAAGGATTCCGCCGCCTGCTCGACGAGCATTCCCCAACCGGGCACGGCCGCCCTGCAGCCGTGCTCCAGGCACCAGCGGACGAACGCTGTGTCGCCCTTGCCGTACGCCATGTCATAGCAGAACGTGTCGGGTCCGAGGACGGCCACCGGCACGTCGGGGATCTCACCGGTGAGGCTCGCGGAGGTGGCATTGATGATGAGATCGAACGCGCCGCCCGCGATGTAGCGATAGCCGACACCCTGGACGTTGCCGAGCTGTGAGAATGCGGCCGCGAGCGCCTTGGCCCGGTCCGCGGTGCGGTTGGCGATGACGACGAGCTCCGGCTCCAGGCCGAGCAGCGGCGCAAGCACGCCGCGCGCGGCGCCGCCCGCGCCGATGACCAGCACGCGCCGGCGAGTCACCGCCACGCGCTGATTGACGCAGAGGTCCTGCATGAGACCGACCCCATCCGTGTTGTCACCGAGAATGGTGCCGTCCCTGCGCATCACGAGGGTGTTGACGGCGCCCGCGTGCTGGGCGCGCTTCGTGAGCTCGCTGGCGCGCCCAACGGCGGTGACCTTGTACGGCAAAGTGACGTTGAGTCCGCGTCCGCCCCGGTCAAAAAAGTCCGCCATGCGCTCCTCGAGCGCCTCGGGCGCGAAATCGAACAGGCGATAGCTCAGGGCCTGCCCCGTCTGACGGGCGAACATGGCGTGAATGAAGGGCGAGAGGCTGTGGGCGACAGGGTGGCCCACGACCCCGTACTGATCGACCGGACCGCTCATGGGACGGATTCTGCGCCCGAAGGCGCGCCACCGCCATGGTCCGAGGCTGGGCTTTCGGAATCGGTCAGCCGTTCAGGCGGCGCACGCCGGTCCCGCCACCGTGCCCCAGATCCAGGCGGGCGTGCAGCTGTGGGAGCCAGCGCTGCATACGCTCGCCCAGCTGGTAGGGAGGGTTGAGGATGAGCATCCCCGAGCCGTTGAGGGCGACACGAGAGTCGCTGGGGTAGAGCGACAGCTCCCCCGCGAGCAGCTCGCAGTCGAGCTCGCCGGCGAGCGCGTCGCACCAGGCGGCCGTGTCGCGCTCGTCCTTGATCGGATACCAGATCGCCACCACGCCGGTATGGAAGCGCCGCAGCGCTTCCAGGGCCGCCTGCCGGGCGCGCTCGAAGTCCTCCCGGCTTTCCTCGTAGGGCGGATCGATGAACGTCAGCCCGCGGCGCTCGGGCGGCGGCAGCCAGGCGCGAAGGAGCGCAAAACCGTCGCCGGTCTCGACGGTGAGATGAAGCGCAGGATCCGGGCTCCTGCCCGGCCCAGCGCCGTCTCGGTCAAAATGGGTGGTTTTTGCCGGAGACCCGGCCACCTGCGGCGGCCGGGCACGTCCCTGTGCCTGACCCGACAGTGCCCTCTGCAGCGCGCGGGCCTCGGCCGGGATACGCTCGATGAAGACCGCACGGTCCTGCGGGCGCAGCTCGCTGGCGGCCAGCAGCGGCGAGCCCGGATACAGCCGCGGCGCGCCGAGCTCGCGGCGCAGCAGCGCCACCCGCTCAACGTAATCCCGGAGCTCCTCGGCATCCTCCGGGCGGGCGGCATCGGCCGGGGATTTCCGTTCCAGCCGACCGATGCCGGTGGCGGATTCTCCAGACGGCCCTGCGAGATCGTAGGCGCCGCGGCCGGCGTGCGTCTCGAGGTAGAGAAAGCCCTTTTCCTTGCGCTTGAGGGCCGCCAGCAGGGCGAGCAGGGTCACGTGCTTGTGCACGTCGGCGAAATTGCCCGCGTGGTGGACGTGCCGGTACTTCACGTCGCGGCCTCCTACCGGGCCGGTGCGTCTGCGCCGCCCGGCTGGGCGGTCCGCACGGCGGCGAACGCCTGCTGCGACATCGAGCTCAGCGCCTGATCGGCGGCCCGCTGGAATGCGGCCACGACCTCGCTCAGCCTGTTGGCGGCGGCGGCCGCCGATCCGGACACGCTGAAGCTCGCCAGGATCCTGCGTCCGCTCTCGCTCCCCAACGTGCAATCGAGTGTCACGCGCACCGTTGGAGGGGCGCCGGCACCGGCCGAATAGTCGGCATCGAAGCGCCTGATGGCGATCTGCAGGAGGTAGTCCGAGGGAAACGGACTGTCCGCGTTCTCGACCGAGCTCCAGTCGCCCGAAGCGCGCAAGGTCTTGGTGGCCAGCGCTTCGAGCAGCGCCGGCGTATCGGCCGCCCAGGCGGTGCCCGCATAGACATTCATGCGGTGATCGGGTTGCAGCAGCACGATTTGAGAGGTGCCGAGGCCGGGACCGGCAAGCGGAAGAGCCACGCGCAAAGATGCGGCGCGGGCCGGATGGGCGTGGGCAGCGCCATGCGAGGATACGGTGCCGGCCCGCAGCGTGTAGACCTGGACGGGCGGCGCATCGCTATGCAGATAGCTCGCGCAGCCGGCAATGCCGAGGCCCAGGAGAATCGGCGCCGGCCGCCGCAGATGTTTCCACATAGTTGCCCATCGACTCATATCAACCCCGAATCAGAAATGATTGCTTTTTGAGAACTAACGCGGAATCTCCACGCCCGCCGGCGCCGGTTGATAGAGAAGCTGCGACGGATTCTGGCGCAGGCTCCCGGAAAGCTGACGGAGGCTACTGGCCGCGGCCCTCCCCTCGCGCACGAAGCTCTCGATCTCCGGCAGGCCGGCGCGCGTGAACGAGCGGACGTCGGCGCGATTCTCCGCGATCATCGCGTCGAGCTGACCGGTGGCCTGCGAGAGGTTGTCAGCCACCGTGTCCAGGCGCTTCACGGTCGAGACGACCTGCGGAGCGGCGGTGTTCATCAAGCTGCGCGCGCTCGCCGCGGTGGCCCCGAGCTGCGCCGTCGCGGTGCGCAGCTGGACGAGCAGCGCGTTGACGTTCTGTACCGCCTGCGGCAACGAGCGGCTCGCCTGCGAGAGGTTGTCGAGGCTGCGCGAGATGTCGTTGATGTTGCGATCGTTCAGCAGGCGGTTCAGGCGCTCGATGACGCCGCCGGCGGCGGCTGACAGGCGCGGAAGCTGCGCCATGAATACGTCGAACTGTGACGGCGCCGAGCGGATCACCGGGTACTCGATGCCCGGCACCTTCGGGGTCGCCGGCCGTGAGGACCGCTGCAGGTCGATGTAAAGAAGGCCGGTCACGCCCTGCAGGTTGAGCTCCGCGACCGTACGGGGCGAGATCGGGGTCGTGGACTGGATGGCGGCAACCACCTCCACGCGCCCCGCATCGCGAGGATCGATGCGCATCTGCACGACGCGGCCGACCCGCACGCCCAGATACCGGACGGCCGCGCCCTGCTCCAGGCCGCTGACGCTGCCGTTGAAATAGATCTCGTAGCGCTGGTACATCCGGTGAACACGGTTGCCCGAATACCAGTAGACGAAGAGCGCCGCGGCCAGCGCCACCGCCAGCACGAACGCTCCGACAGCGGCGTAATTCGCTTCACGCTCCATGGTCCACCTTCAGATGAATGCTGGCACGCTCCCCGTGGAAGTATGCCTGTATCCACGGATGAGGATGATCGACGATGCGCTCCAGCGTGTCGGTCTCCATCCGGTGATCGACGATCACACCGACCCGGTTGCAGGTGCGAAAGATGGAATCGAGATCGTGCGTGATCATCACCACCGTCAACCGCAATTGTTTCTGCAGATACAGCATCAGCCCGTCGAACTCCGCCGCTCCGATCGGGTCGAGCCCGGAGGTCGGCTCATCGAGGAACAGCAGCCGCGGATCGAGCGCCAGCGCCCGCGCCAGGGCGGCGCGCTTGACCATGCCCCCCGAGAGCTGCGCAGGATATTTGCGCGCCGCGTCCGCGGGAAGACCCACGAGGCGGATCTTGAGCATCGCCAGCTCGTCGCGGGCCGCCGGGGACAGCGCCACCAGATGCTCGATCATGGGCAATTGCACGTTCTGCAACACGGTGAGCGAGGAATACAACGCCCCCTGCTGGAAGGTCACGCCATAACGGGCCTTCACCGCGCGCAGCGCCCTGCCGGAGAGCTGCGTGATGTCGTGTCCCTCGATGAGGATCGTGCCGGCCTCGGGCCGCTGCAGCCCGAGGATGCTCCTCAACAGGACCGACTTGCCGGTGCCGGAGCCGCCGACGATGCCGAACACCTCGTCCTGACGGACGTCCATGTCGAGCCCCTGGTGAACGACCTGCGAGCCAAAGCGGTTGACCAGGCCCCGCACCTCCAATACCGGGTAGCTGACGCCTTTCCCCTCCTGAAGACAGGGGATTTGCACGGGCTCTGCGGCGGTATCGTCCATGCTCAAAGCGGCCTCATACGCCGATCTCCATGAAGAGCACGGCGAAGAGCGCATCGGCCAGGATGACGAGAAAGATGGCCTGCACCACGGCGACGGTCGTGAGCCTCCCGAGCTCGCGCGAGGAGCCGCGCACCTGCATCCCGCGGTGCGTCCCCGCCATCCCAATGAGCACCGCGAAGACAGGCGCCTTGATGATGCCGACCCAGAAGGTCGTGGCGGAGATGGACTGGCTCACCTGATGGAAGTACTGCTCGAGCGGCATGTGCAGCAGGGAAGCGCACAGCACCGCCCCGCCGGCCAGGCCGACGAGGTCGGCGACGACGGTGAGCAGCGGCAGGGAGATGACGAGCCCGAGCACGCGCGGCAGCACCAGCGCCTGGAACGGATCGACGCCGGTCGCGCGCAGCGCGTCGACCTCCTCGTTGAGCTGCATGGAGCCGATCTCGGCTGCGAAGGCGCTGCCGGAGCGGCCCGCGACGATGATGGCGGTGAGCAGCACGCCGAGCTCGCGCAGCACCCCGATCGTGACCAGGTCGGCCACGAAGATGTCCGCGCCGAAGCTGCGCAGCTGTTCCGCGCTCATGTACGCGATGATCACGCTGATGAGAAATGCGATCAGCGCCACGATCGGCATGGCGGTGATCCCCGTGTCGTACACGTGCCGCGCGATCGAGATCGGGCGCAGACCCTTCGGATGGGGCAGCGCACGCAGCGCCGTGATGCTGAGCCTGCCGAGGAATGCGAGAGCGCCGATCATGTCGCGCCAGAGCGCCACGGCACGGCGGCCGATGAAGGCGAGAGTCGCGGCCTCGGCTCCTTCCACGTGATGCAGGGGGGTCCCGCCCGCGGCGTCGGCCACGGGCACGGCCTCTTCCGGCTCCCGCGACGAGAGCGTTTCCTCCACCAGCCGCAACTGGTCCGGGGGAGCCCCCGCGAAGTCCACCTGGACACCCGAGCCTCGCGCGCGCCGCACGAATTCCCGCAGGCGCCAGGCGCCTGTCAGATCCAGGGCGGCGAGCCGGTCCGTGGCGATCTCGACGTGGCTCGCGCCGGACAGATCCACCGCGGCCAGCGCACTGTCGATCTGCCGATAGGCGATCGCCCGCCACTCGCCTGTCAGGTCGAGGGCGAGGCCTCTGTCCGTTTTCCGCATTTCCATCACCATGGGGCGGATGATAAGCGCTCTCGTCTCACGCGCGCAGCCACAGCCAGGTTCGAGTTTTTTTGGTCTTTTTTGAGCCCGCGGCGGGCAAGCGGGTAGAATTCCGGCTCTTTATCCCTCCCCTGCGAGCCGAAACACGCCATGAAGCCAGCCTTGAATGTCGCGATCACCGGTGCCGCCGGCCAGATCGGCTATGCCCTCGCCTTCCGCGTCGCCTCCGGACAGCTCCTCGGACCGGATCAGCCCGTCAACCTGCACCTGCTCGAGGTCACGCCGGCGCTTCAGGCACTGAACGGCGTCGTGATGGAGCTGGCCGACTGCGCCTTCCCGCAGCTGAACGGGCTGGTGGCGAGCGATGAGGCCAAGGTCGCCTTCCGCGACTGCCACGTGGCGCTGCTCGTCGGCGCTCGTCCGCGCGGTCCGGGCATGGAGCGCAAGGATCTGCTGCTCGCGAACGCGCAGATCTTCTCCGCCCAGGGCAAGGCGCTCAACGAGGCCGCCGACCGCAACGTGAAAGTGCTCGTGGTCGGCAATCCCGCCAATACCAACGCGCTCATCGCCCGCTCGAACGCAAAGGACCTCAACCCGCGCAACTTCACCGCCATGATGCGCCTGGACCACAACCGCGCGCTGTCGCAGCTCGCGCAGAAGACCGGCGCGCACGTGACCGACATCCGCCGCATGACCGTGTGGGGCAACCACTCCGCCACGCAGTATCCGGACATCAGCCATACGCTGGTCAAGGGCAAGCCGGCGCGCTCCCTCGTCGATGCCGCATGGGTGGAGCAGAGCTTCATCCCGGTGGTACAGCAGCGCGGCGCCGCCATCATCAAGGCGCGCGGAGCCTCCTCGGCGGCATCGGCCGCTTCCGCCGCCATCGATCACGTTCATACCTGGATCCACGGCACCGGGGAGGGCGACTGGGTCAGCATGGCGGTTCCCTCCGACGGCAGCTACGGCATTGCGGAGGGAGTGATCTACTCCTATCCGGTGACCACCCGTAACGGCGAGTACCAGATCGTCCAGGGCCTCTCGGTCGACGAATTCAGCCGCAAGCGGATGGACGCCACCCTGGCGGAGCTGAAGGAAGAGCGCGAGGGAGTGCAATCGCTTCTTTGAAAGGCGCTGGATCCGGGCTCGTGCCCGGCCCAGCGCGGCGGCGGGCAAACGCGCGGTTTTTGCCCACCGCCTCGCCCTGCGGCGGCGGGGCACATGCTGGTGCCTGTCACACGGCCGTGCCGCTTCATGATCCGGGGTGGACGGGCACCCCGGAGCTTTGCGCGCAGCAGGGAGTGGGCAGCGCAACGCCCTGATCCAGCGCTTCATACTACCGCGCTGGGGTAGACTCCCGCAGATGACGGGAGCATTGATTACTTTGGCGTTCGTGGCGGCGGTGCTCTTCCTGGCGTACCGCCGCCTGTCGCTGCTCGCGTTCACCGTGACCTTTACCGCGCTCCTCGTTGCCTACACCCTTCTCGGGGCATCGGGGGCACCGGCCGGCGCCTGGAAGGGATTTCTCTGGCTGCTGCTGGTCGGCCTCTGGATCCTCAATTTCCGGCCGCTGCGCAAGGCAATCATCACGCGGCCGTTCATGAAGGCCTACCTCAAGCTCCTGCCGCCGATGTCGCAGACGGAGCGGGAGGCGTTGGAGGCCGGGACGGTCTGGTGGGACGGGGAGCTCTTCACCGGCGCGCCGCGGTGGTCGAAGCTCTTGTCGGCCCGCGCGCCGCAGCTGACCGCCGAGGAGCAAGCCTTCCTCGACGGCCCGTGCGAAGAGCTCTGCCGGATGCTCGATGACTGGAACATCACGCACGAGCGCGGCGACATGCCGCCGCACGTGTGGGAGTTCCTGAAGTCGCGCGGCTTCTTCGCGATGATCATCCCGAAGCGCTATGGCGGCCTCGAGTTCTCCGCCTACGCACACTCCTGCGTGCTGGCGAAGCTCGCGAGCCGCAGCGCGACCTGCTCCTCCACGGTCGCGGTGCCGAACTCTCTCGGTCCGGCGGAGCTCCTCAATCATTACGGCACCGAGGAGCAGAAGAATCATTTTCTTCCGCGTCTCGCGCGAGGCGAGGAAGTGCCCTGCTTCGCCCTCACCGGTCCCCGGGCAGGCTCGGATGCCGCCTCCATTCCCGACACCGGCATCGTCTGCCGCGGCATGTGGCAGGGCCGGGAGATCGTCGGCATTCGTCTGAACTTCACCAAGCGCTACATCACGCTCGCACCCATCGCGACGGTGATCGGCCTGGCCTTCCGGATGTTCGATCCCGAGAAGCTGCTCGGCGAGCGGGCGGACATCGGCATCACCTGCGCCCTCATCCCGCGGGACACTCCCGGCGTCAGCATCGGCCGGCGGCATTTCCCGATCAACATCCCGTTCCAGAACGGTCCCATCGAGGGCAAGGATGTCTTCGTGCCGCTCGATTGCATCATCGGCGGCCCTCGCATGGCGGGCGCCGGCTGGCGCATGCTGGTCGAGCAGCTGTCGGTCGGCCGCTGCATCTCCCTGCCCTCGAACGCCACCGGCGGCGCCAAGGGAGCCGTGTGGGCGACCGGCGCCTATGCGCGGATCCGGCGCCAGTTCAACATGCCCGTCGCGCAGTTCGAGGGCGTCGAGGCCGTACTCGCCCGAATGGCCGGGTTGACCTTCACGATGGACGCGGCGCGCTCCGTCACCGCGGGCGCCATCGACGGCGGAGAGAAGCCCTCGGTGCCTTCGGCGATGCTCAAGTACCATGTGACGGAGATGGGCCGCCAGGTCGCGAGCGACGCGATGGACGTGCACGGCGGCAAGGGCATCTGCCTGGGACCCCACAACTATCTGGCCCGCAGTTACGAGTCGGTGCCGATCGCGATCACGGTCGAGGGCGCGAACCTCCTGACCCGCAATCTCATCATCTTCGGCCAGGGCGCGGTGCGCTGCCATCCGTTCGTGCTGCGGGAGATGAATGCCGCGCGCGATCCGGATCGCGCGCGGGGCGTGGACGAGTTCGATCGCGCGCTCTTCGGCCACATCGGATTCACGATCTCCAATGCCGTGCGCTCCCTCGTCATGGCATTCACGCACGCGCGCCTCACCCGCGCGCCGGTGTCAGGTCCCACCGCCCGCTATTACCAGCACATCGTGCGGTTCAGCGCCTCGTTCGCTTTCACCGTGGACGTCGCGATGTTGACGTTGGGCGGATACCTGAAGAAAAAGGAGAGTCTGTCGGCGCGGCTGGGCGACGTCCTGTCGGCGATGTACCTCGCCTCGATGGTGCTCAAGCATCACGACAACCAGGGGCGCCCGGCGGAGGATCTGCCCATCGTCGAATGGGCCTGCCGCAACCTCCTCTACCACGCCCAGGAGCAGCTGCACGGCTTCCTGCGCAACTTCCCGAACCGGCTGCTCGCCGGCGTGATGCGCGCCGTCGTCTTCCCGCGCGGCCGCGCCTACTCGGCTCCCTCGGACCGGCTGGGCCGGAAGGTGGCGCAGCTCGTCACGCGCTCCGGCGCCTCGCGCGAGCGGCTCTGCCAGCACATCTACCGGACGCTCGAGCCCGGCAATCCGCTCGGGCTTCTCGAGGAAGCGCTGCGGCTGGCGGAGGCGTTGGAGCCCCTCGAGAAGCGGCTCCGCGTGGAAGGCGTCAAGACCGGTCGCATCACGGCGCTCGACCTGCCCGGCCAGATCCAACAGGCGCTCGCTCTGGGCCTGGTATCGGAAACCGAGGCGGCCGCACTGCGCGAGTACGACCACAAGGTCATGAATCTCATCCACGTCGATGACTTCGCGCCGCACGAGCTCGGCACCCGGGCCCGGCCGGAGCCACCGCTCGAGAGCCCGAGCGCGGCCAGAACGGCCGCCAGAGCCGTGTCGGGACAATGAGCGCTCAAGCCACCGGCGAAGCCGCGCGCGCCAGCACGGCAACCGGCACGAGCGTGGCCACGGTGAGCGCACCGGGGGCACCGGCGGCGGGCGCGGCGACCTGCGCCAACTGCGAAGCGGCGCTTGCGGGTCCATACTGCGGCCAGTGCGGGCAGCGGCACGAGCATGCCATCCACTCCTTCTGGCATTTCATGCGGGAAGGATTCGAGGACCTGACGCACGCCGACTCACGCTTGTGGCGGACGCTCGGCGCACTGGCGTGGCGCCCCGGATTCCTGACTCGCGAGTTCCTGGACGGACGGCGGGTCCGCTACCTGCCGCCCGTCCGGCTGTACCTGGTGCTCAGCGTGGCCTTCTTCCTGATCGCGGGAATCCTTTCGCGGCACCCCGGGGCGGACCACGTGCGGCTCGTGGAGGTCAACACCTCCTCGGGCCTCATCAGCTCGCGCCCAGTGGCGACCAACGCCGCCCTCGCCCACCAGGTGTGCACCCAACTGGCGCAGGCGACGATCCTCGGATGGCTGGGTCCGCGGTTCGAGCCCAGTTGCGAAGCGTCGATCGAGAACGGCGGCCGCAATGTGAACGCGGCCCTGCTGCACAACGTTCCACGCGCAATGTTCCTCTTCCTGCCGCTGCTCGGCCTCGTGATGAAGGGGCTGTATCCCCGGCGTCATTACGTCGAGCACCTGCTCTTCTTCCTGCACGACCACGCGTTCATCTTCCTGGTGCTCGCGGTCTATGCGCTGGTCGGCCTGATCCTGCCGGTGTCGGTGATGTCGGTAGTGGGTGAGGCCCTGTGGATCTACGTGGCTCTATACTTCTTCGCATCCATGTTGCGGGTCTACGGCGAGGGCTGGCTGGCGACCGCGGGCAAGCTGATGGCCCTCGGTTTCGCCTACCTCGTGCTGGGCGGCCTGATGCTGACCGCCATCACGCTGTACGCCATGATCAGGGGGTGAGCGCAGTCGTGGCATCCGCAGCCGCCTGACATGACTCGCGCCGTTCTCCACGTCGACATGGATGCGTTCTACGCGTCGGTGGAGCAGCACGACAATCCCGAGCTCGCCGGCAAGCCGCTCGTCGTGGGCTGGCCGGGCGGCCGCGGAGTGGTCGCGGCGGCGAGCTACGAGGTTCGCAAGTTCGGCGTGCGATCGGCGATGCCGATGCACACGGCGCTGCGGCTCTGTCCTGCGGCGGTCTGCATCGCGCCGCGCATGCAGCGGTACCAGGAGGTCTCGGCGCAGGTGTTCGGCGTTTTTCACGAGATCACCCCGCTCGTGCAGGGCCTCTCGCTGGACGAGGCCTACCTCGACGTCACCGAGAGCCAGGCGCTGCTCGGTGCCCCCGCCGCCATCGCCCGGCGAATCAAGGAGAGCATCCGGGCGCGCACCGGACTGACCGCCTCGGTCGGCGTCGCCACCAACAAGCTGGTGGCGAAGATCGCCTCCGATCTCGACAAGCCCGACGGACTGACCCTGGTCCCGCAAGAGCGCATCCGTGAAGTGCTCGATCCCCTGTCGGTGCGCCGACTTCCGGGACTCGGGCGCAAGCTTGGCGAGAAGGTGGAAGCCGCGGGGCTGCGCACGCTGGGCGAGCTGCGGCGGGCGACGGACGCCGTCCTCTGGCCGCTGTTCGGCCGCGACACCGCGCGGATGCGCGAGCGGGCGGCCGGCATCGACGATCGCCCCGTGCAGCCGGATCTCGAGGAGAAGTCGCTCAGCGCCGAGGATACTTTCGCGCAGGATCTGGCCGATCCTCGCCGGCTCGACGGGCAGCTCTGCCGCCTCGCGGACCTCGCCTGTGAGCGGCTGCGGGCGCGGGGGCTCGTCGCGGGACGGGTGGGGGTGAAGATCCGCCGTCATGATTTCGCGACATTCACCCGGCAGCGGGCCATCGCCCCGCCGACCCACGAGGGACGTACGCTGCGCAATGTCGCCCGGGAGCTGCTTTCGCGCTGGCTCGCCGAGCACGCCGGTGCGAAACTTCGGCTCCTCGGGGTGGTCTTGACCGACCTGAGCCCGGCTTCGCAGCTCGGCCTCTTCGACGATGGGCAAGCCGCCGCAGGCGGCGAGCGACCGGACACGCCGTCCGGGCTCTCCGAGACCCGCCCCGACGGAGACGGAGGGCGTACCGGAACACCGGTGCGGACGCCACGGACGACCAGTGGCACGGCCCGCGTCCGGACTGCGAGCGTAGACTCCACGCTCGATGAGGTGCGCGCACGGTTCGGCCGGGATGCGCTGCGGCGCGGCAACACGATCGAGTAACTCTCTTCCATCCATTCCATCCATTCCATCCATGTATCTCGCATTCTTCGGCCTCAACGAAAAGCCCTTCTCCATCACCCCGGACCCGCGCTACCTGTACCTCAGCGAGCGGCATGCGGAGGCGATGGCGCACCTGCTGTACGGCGTCAATGAGGCCGGCGGTTTCGTGCAGCTCACCGGCGAGGTCGGCACGGGCAAGACCACGATCGTGCGCTCGCTGCTCGCGCAAGCGCCGAAGAATGCCGAGATCGCCCTCATCCTCAACCCGAGGATGACCGCGCCGGAGTTCCTCCTGACCATCTGTGAGGAGCTCGGCATCGGCGTACCGGACTCGGCGACGCAGAGCCTGAAGGACCTCGTCGACATCCTCAGCCAGTATCTGCTGCGCGCTCACGCGGCGGGTCGGCGGGTCGTCCTGGTGGTCGATGAGGCGCAGAACCTCGCGCCCGAGGTGCTCGAGCAGGTGCGCCTGCTCACCAATCTTGAAACCAACACCCAGAAGCTGCTGCAGATCATCCTGATCGGGCAGCCGGAGCTGCGCGAGCTCCTCGCGCGCAACGAGCTGCGCCAGCTCGCGCAGCGCATCACGGGGCGTTATCACCTGAACCCGCTGAGCGCAGAAGAGACCGCCGCGTACGTCAGGCACCGCCTGCGCGTCGCGGGAGCGACCTCCGACATCTTCAATCGCTTCGCGCTCGAGGAGATCTACCGGCTCTCGGACGGCGTGCCCCGGGTGATCAACGTCATCTGCGATCGGGCTCTGCTCGGCGGGTACTCGCTGGACCGTCACCGCGTGACGGCTCCGTTGGTGCGCAGCGCGGCCGCGGAGGTCTTCGGCAAACGGTTCGCGCCGCCGTGGCTGCCGTGGGCCGCGACCGCGGCGGTGGCGGCGGTGCTGGCTGTTGGAAGCTTCGGGCTGTGGCGCCTGCAGCCCTGGAGCCGGGCTCGCACGCCGGCGCCGACTCAGGCGCAGGCCGGGCCGCGAATCTCACCGCCCTCCGCGGCCCCGACAAAATCGCCGGGAGCGATTTCGCACGGCGCGGCCGCGGACCCTGCGCCGACGGGCAGACCGAGAGTGCCGCCCGCTGCCGGCGGCGCGCAGGCCACCGAGCCCGCACTCTCAGCGCTCCTCGCCAAGTACCCGGACGACACCAGCCCCGATGCGGCTTTCAGCACGCTCTTCGGCCTCTGGGGCATCCATTACGCCGCGGATGGCACGGACCCCTGCACGCAGGCGGCGCAACATGGCCTCGCCTGCCTGGACCAGCAGGGCTCACTGGGGCAGCTGCGCGTCTACAACCGCCCTGCGGTCCTCATGTTGGCCGGCCCCAAGGGCGGCAGTCACGAGGTGGTGTTGACCGCGCTCGACGGCGAGCACGCCACCATCCACCTCGGCAAGTCGACGCACCAGGTCGGTGACGGGGAGCTGTCGCGCTACTGGATGGGCGAATACCTCATGTTGTGGCGTCCCGAAAGCTCTCCGGTGCAGACCCTCTCCGCCGGCATGCGCGGCGCCCGCGTGCTGTGGCTGCGGCGCAGCCTGGAGAAGCTCGCCGGCGTGTCCGATCCGGCACCGAGCGACCTATATGACGAGCGCCTGGCGAGCCTCGTGCGTCAGTTCCAGCGGGTCCACCGGCTCAAGGCAGACGGCATCGCGGGTGTCGAAACGCAGGTGGTGCTGGCGAGCGCACTGCACCGCCCCGGCTCTCCCCTCCTGACCGCGGCGCACGAGTAACCACCATGTCGTTCATCCTGGATGCGTTGAAGAAGTCGGAGAGCGATCGGCAGCGGCAGAGCGGGCCCTCGCTGTTCGAGGTGAAGGTCGCCCCGCCCCGGCGGGCGCTGCCGGTCTGGGCCGTGGCGATCGCCGTGCTCCTCGCGGTCAATGTAGTGGTGATCTCCTGGATGTTTCTGCGGCATGGGGCGGCGCAGCGGCCCGCAGCCGCCAAGGCGCCCGCCGCCGCGCCTGCGGCGCAGGCGGCATCCGCGGCGGCTGCGGCTCGGGCCGTTCCGGCGAGGGCCCGGGGCCAGGTTTCGGGTCCGGCCGGCAGCCCCGCACCGTCCGGGCCGGCTCGCCAGCCGTCCACCGCGGGCGGCACGGCCCCGAGCGGAGCCGCCGCGCAAATCCCGGCGCCGGCCCCGAGCGCGGCGCCGCCGGCGGCCTCCGCACCCGCGGCTGCGACAGAAGCCGCGCCGGCGCCGCTCGAACCGAACGATTACGCCCCAGCGGTCCAGCCTGCGGCGACGCAGGGCTCCGGGGCCGCCGCTGGCGCCTTGCCCCTGTACCGGCAGGTGGTCGCCACCGACGGCCTCCCGGAGCTGCATCTGGACCTGCACGTATACGCCCGAAATCCGAAGGACCGCTTCGTCATGATCAACATGCACAAGCTGGTCGAGGGAGCCTCCCTGCCGAGCGGCGTCCGCGTGGATGCCATCCGGCCGGACGGGGTGGTGCTCTCCTACCATGGCACACAGTTCCTGCTGCCGCGGGACTGAGCCCCCCGGACGGCCAAGACGCCGTTCACAGCTCCTGCCGGCCCCCATGACGGGCGTCACAGAATCGCCGGGCGCCTAGCGACAACTGAGCCCTGGCTGGTCCATCGTTTTCCGCTCAAAGAACGGGCGCTTCCGAGGAGCGGGTGGATAGCAGGCGGACAGGGTCTCCGGCACGCGTGCTGGTCGTCGATCGCGATGCGAAATATCGCGAATGGCTGCGGCTGCACCTGGGCATTCTTTGCCCGGATGCGACCGTGGGCGCGCTCGACCTGGCGGAATTCGAGCCGTGGAGCGCCATGGTGAGCGGGCGCGAGTGCGACGTGCTCCTGCTCGCAGCCAGCTTCGGCACCGGTCCCGACGACCAGCAGGCGCACGGTCTGCACCTGCTGCGCAGGCTCCGGGGGCGCAACGTCGCATCGGCCGTCATCGTGCTGGCCGAGGACGGCAACGAGCTCACCGCGGTCCGCGCGCTGCAGCTCGGCGCCGCGGACTACCTGCCCAAACGCATGCTCACGCCGCAGCGGCTGAAGACCTCGGTGCGCGTCGCGCTGCGCCGGATCGAGAAGCGCGTCGCGCGGCGTCTCGCCGACCTGGCGCAGGCGGCTGAGCCCGTCGCCATCGATGCGCCGGAGGAGCTGAGCGAGTCTCCCGCCGCGCGCGCGGACGCCGCGCCGCGGACATTCGATGCCGATACGCCGCCCGAGATCCCCGGATACTCCATCGCGAAGAAGATAGGCGAGTCGGAGAAGGCCATCGTCTATCTGGCCGCCAGCGCCGCGCTCGGGGCCGATGTCGCCTTGAAGGTCAGCAAGAGCTTCCACGAGGGGAGCGCCGAGCGCCAGGCGCTCGAGCGCGAGTACAAGGCCATTCTCGCCATCCGCCATCCGTCGATCGTCAGGATTCACGATTACGGCATCGAGAAGGGGCTCGAGTACCTCGCCATGGAGTACTTTCCGCGCGGCGATCTGAAGGCGCGGATGTACTTCGGAGTGACCGAGGCGCAGACCCTGCGCTATGTCGAGCAGATCGCCGCGGCCCTGCGCGTCGTGCACGGCGCCGGACTGTTGCATCGCGACCTCAAGCCGCCCAATGTCATGCTGCGCGAGAGCGACGATGTCGCGCTGATCGACTTCGGACTGGCGCGCACCCTGGACGGCGGCGCGCAGAGCACCCGCACCGGCGTGCTGCGCGGGTCACCCTACTACATGAGCCCGGAGCAGGCGCTCGGGGAAGAGCTCGACGCACGCTCCGATCTCTACAGCCTCGGCGTGATCTACCACGAGATGTTGACCGGCCGAAAGCCGTTCACGGGCAGCTCTGCCATGGAAGTCCTGCAGCAGCACGTGAACGCGCCGCCGCCGCACCTGCCGCTGTCGCTGTCGCTCTCCCCTCACGCGCCGATTCTCGCGCGGCTGCTCGCCAAGCGGCGCGAAGAGCGGTTCAACACCGCCGATGAGGTGATCGAGGCCCTGGCGAGACTGCGCCGCGGCGCCATCCTCCAGGCAGAGCCGACGGCCGCCTGACGGCGCGCGCACCCAAGCGCGCCGCCGCGGCGCACCGCGCGCCTTGACAACGCCGGCCCCGGAAAGGTGCAATGCGGGCAAGCAGATTGCTGTGGCAACTCCTGCCGTGAACGACCGCCCGCACCTCGTCGATACGACTCTTTTTTACTCGCCGACGAGCGGCGGGGTCAAACGCTATCTGACCGCGAAGCATGCGTGGCTGGCGGCGCACAGCCGCTGGCAGCACACCATGGTCGTGCCCGGAACGCACGATCGGACGGAGCGCGGGGGAGTGTGCACGCTCGGCGGCTGCCCCGTGCCCGGCAGTTTCAACTACCGCCTGCCCCTCCACCCCCGCCGCTGGCTGCGGCAGCTCGAGGCGCTCGAGCCGGATCTGATCGAGGCGGGCGACGCCTTCCACCCGGCGTGGGCCGCCTGGCGCCTCGCGCGCCGGCGAGGCATTCCGCTCGCCGCGTTCTATCACTCCAATCTGCCGCAGATCATCAGCCGGCGCGTGGGCGGGCGCCTCAGCGAGCGCGCGCTCGGACGCTACGTGAGCTGGCTCTACGAGCGTTTCGATGTGGTGTTTGCGCCCAGCCGGCTGATGCGCGATATGCTCGAGGGGCTCGGTGTGCAGCACGCGGTCCATCAGCCGCTCGGGGTCGACGCAGAGGTATTCCAGCCGCAGCGGCGCGGCGCATGGCTGCGCCAACGCCTCGGCCTCGCGCCCGCGGCGCGCGTGCTGGTATATGCAGGACGATTCGCCGGCGAGAAGAACGTGCCGGTCCTGCTCGAGGCGTTCGCGCAGCTCGGCTCACCGTATCACCTGCTGCTCATCGGCGGCGACCGGGAGCGGCGGCCGGCCGCGAACGTGACGATGCTGCCCTATCGGCGGGACAGCATCGAGCTGGCGCAGTGGCTCGCGTCCGCGGATGCGCTGGTGCATGCGGGCACCAAGGAGACCTTCGGCCTGGTGCTGCTGGAGGCCATGGCGTGCGGGCGCCCCGTGGTGGCGGCGCGCGCCGGTGCGATTCCGGAGTTCGTGGACGACGGGGTGGGAATACTGGCCGAGCCCGGGAGCGGCCCGAGGATGGCGGAGGCGATCGCGGAGCTCTACGCGCGCGACATCGAGGCGCTGGGCGCCAACGCCAGGGATCGGGTGCTGCGCAAGTTCACGTGGCACCGGGCCTTTCAGAGTCAGATGATCACTTACAATGCGCTGCTCGGCAGGCAGAGGATCGCGGTGCCGGCCAGGGAAGCCGTGGAGCCGAGTTAGGCGCAGCCGCGGCGCAGGCCTTCCGGCGCGGTCATCCGATCCGGCGCGCAGACCCCGGACTTCAGCGCCCAGAGGAAGCGCCGCCCTCTGACTGGACAAAACCACAGCCCGGGTATCTCCAATGCCGGGGCTTATCGGCGATCAAGCCCCCGACGCGCGAGACAGTCTCATCAAGCAGCCTGGCGGAAGCGGGTGCGACGGCGTGGGGGGGCCTCGGCGCGGGCGTGCGTCGGGCAAGACGTTAATTCCCGCGCATCGACAACAGCAGGCGTTTGCCGGCCGGGTTGCCGGCGAGCGCCATCACGATGCGCCAGAAGACGCGCTTCATGAGCGGCGCGGGGCGCGCCGGGATCGCGCGGTAGAACGCGCCGCGAATGTCACGGTGCACATGGACTGACTTCGCCGCCACCACCCAGTCCCGCGGACCCGAGGCGATGCGGTAGTGCTGCCCGTCGATCACCGTTACGACGGCAGCATTCACGGATTCGGGCACGTCGGCCGGCTTGGGCGAGGTGAACGTCAGGATCAGGTTTTCGTCCGCGCAATCCGCGGCGCAACCGCTGAGAATCAGAGCATCGCCGGCGCGGCGACAGGCGACCGGACCGCGAAAGCCGGCCAGAGGCGAGGGTGACGGAGCGCTGTCGGTCACGGGCGGCCCTCGATCAGAACTGGGACTCGAGCTCCCAGACGGTGAGGGGGGCGCCGCGGCGCAGCCAGAAGCCCGTGCCGACCTCGCGGAAATTTCGTTGCAGGCGCAGCCGATACCAGCGCGCGGTGCGCAGGTGCACGTTGGAATCGGTTCTCACCGGGTCGCAGTTCCACTCCCAGTCACGCTTCGTCAGGGCACTGAAGTACAGCACTCCGCGGCAGAGCCGCCCGAAGTTGCTCAGGGCCCGCGCGGCGGTGCGGGCATCGAGATATTGGAGGACGTCGTAGCAGATCACGAGATCGAAAGCGGCGGCGCTGCGGTACTCCTCGATGCGGCCTTGCTCCCAGCCGTAACGGCTGCAGAGATAAGCGCTGGTCTCCAGACCGACGTATTCTGTCCTCGGCAGGAGGCGCTGCAGGGGTGCGCGCAGCATGCCGGTACCGCAGCCGGCGTCGAGGAGTCTGCGTACCGGCAGGCCGACGTGCTCGGTGAATGCCGCGATGAGACGCGCGCGGGCCTGCATCTCCCGCCGGGTCGTTACCGCCGTGCGCGGGTCGTAGTAGTAGCGGCGATAGTAATCCCGATCGAACGCCACCGCGGGCTTCTGTTGTGGAACGCTGGATCCGGGCGTCCTGCCCGGCCCGGCGCGGCGGCGGGCGAACAGCGTGGTCTTTGCGCGCTCGCCACCTGCGGCGGCGGGCGCGTCCTGTGCCTGATTCGCGGGTCCGCGCGTTGTCATGATGATCCCGGCGGGTCGAGGCCGGCGAGCCGCGCGCTGACTTGCGCCAGCCGGCGCCGCGCCTGCGGGTCATAGGCCTGAGCGTTCGCGCGGGCGGCGAGCAAGCCGTCGAAGTACTCGCCGGTGCGGCCCTCGAGCTCCGGCGAGACGGCAAGCTGCATGACGGCCGCGGTCCCCTCCTCCACGGAGCTCACCGGCGCTACGCCGGCGTGGCGCACCATCGTGGTGTCCATGTAGGTCGCCGGGTGCAGGCAGTTGACCGTCACGCCGCTGTCGCGCAGCTCTCCCGCGAGATCGATCGTCAGCATCACCTGCGCGAGCTTGCTCTGCGCGTACGCGCGCATCCCGCTGTAGGCGCGTGTCAGCATCAGGTTGTCGAAATCTAGGGGGTACTGGCCCGCCGATGCGACGTTCACGACACGCGCCGGTGCGCTGCGCACGAGCAGGGGTAAGAGCAACCTCGTCAGCAGGTAGCCGGCAAGATAGTTGACCGCGAATCTCAGCTCGCAGCCGTCGGCGCTCGTCCGCCGCGGCGCGGGGCGGCCGGCGCCCTCACCGGTTCCAATACCGGCATTGTTGATCAGCAGGTGCAGGCGCCCGTGCTCGCGGGCGACCGTCTGCGCCAGGCCGCGCACCTCGGCCAGGGATGCGAAATCGGCGCGGTGAAATTGAGCCGAGCCGCCGAGGCCAAAGATCTCGCGCACGAGATCCTCGCCCCGCCGCGTGTCACGGCCATGGATCACGACCCGGAACCCGGAGGCGGCGAGCGAGCGCGCAACAGCGCGGCCGAGACCGTCGGTGGAGCCCGTGACCAGGGCGACTTTCCGGGACGCGGAGGTCGTCATTCGTGCAGTTTGCCGTATGCCGCCCGACGCTGCACACTCCCTGCGGTCAGCCCGGAGGCGAGAGGTTCCCTATCATGCGGCGCAGCGCTCCGATCATCAGCGGCGGCCGGATCGTGCTCGCGTTCGCGGCGGCGCTCGCCGCTTCGCCTCTCGCCTGGGCGAGCGGCCGGGCGGGGAGCGCTCCGCCGCCGCGCCAGGGGGCCGGCGATGCACGGCTCTCCTTGCGCAGCCCCGGCCTCGCCTCGGGCGATGCGATCCCCTTGAGTGACGTGTACGACCGGTACGGCTGTCACGGCGGCAACACCTCCCCTGCGCTCCTCTGGAGTCATCCGCCCGCGGGTACTCGCAGCTTCGCACTCCTGATGTACGACTCCGACGCGCCCGGAGGTTGGTGGCACTGGGCGCTATTCGACATCCCTGCGGGGGTGAGTTCGCTTCCGGCTGGCGCCGGGGATCCGGCGAGGCACCTGCTGCCCGCGGGATCGATCCAGTTACGCAACGACTTCGGCTCCCTGGGCTACGGGGGACCCTGTCCGCCCCCCGGGCCTCCGCATCACTACCATTTGACGCTGTACGCGCTGCGTCTCGCCAAGCTCGGGCTCGATGCCGGAGCGAATCCGGCACAGGTGGCGGCTCGGGCACGGGCGGCCGCGCTGGCGCAGGCGCAGATCGTGGGGCTCTATGGCCGCTAGGGGGCCCGAGAGCGGTGCCGCTATTGCGGCTGAGGGGGCTGGCGGGTAGGCTTCGCGCCCCCCTGAGATCTGCGCCATGCCCCCCCGTCCCGCCCCAAGGCGCCGCGCGCAGTCGCGCGAGCGCATCCCGAGAGTCGGCTTCGTCAGCCTGGGCTGCCCCAAGGCGCTGGTCGACTCCGAGCGCATTCTGACGACGCTGCGGGCGGAAGGCTATGAGGTCGCACCGACCTATGAGCAGGCGGACCTCGTCGTGGTCAACACCTGCGGCTTCATCGATGCGGCGGTCGATGAGTCGCTCGAGACCATCGGCGAGGCGCTGGAGCGCAACGGCAAGGTGATCGTGACCGGCTGTCTCGGCGCGCGGCCGCAGCGGATTCTCGAGCGGCATCCGCGCGTGCTCAAGGTCACCGGCCCGCAGACCTACGCCGAGGTGATCTCGGCCGTACACGAGCACTTGCCGCCGCGGCACGATCCATTCCTCGATCTGGTGCCGCCGCAGGGCGTGCGGCTGACGCCGCGCCATTACGCATACCTCAAGATCTCGGAAGGCTGCAACAACAAGTGCAGCTTCTGCATCATTCCGGCGCTGCGCGGCCGGCTTGCGAGCCGCCGCATCGACGAGGTGCTGCGCGAAGCGCAGCAGCTGGCCGCGGCGGGAGTGCGCGAGCTCCTCGTCATCTCGCAGGACACGAGCGCCTACGGAGCCGATATCCGCTACGCCTCCGCTTCCTGGCGCGATGAGGAGTACCAGACGCGGTTCATCGACCTCGCACGCGGGCTCGGGACGCTCGGCATCTGGGTCCGGCTGCATTACGTCTATCCCTATCCGCACGTCGATGAGGTCATTGCGCTGATGGCGCAGCGGCGGGTCCTGCCGTACCTCGACATCCCATTCCAACACGGGAGCGCCTCGGTGCTGAAGCGCATGCGGCGCCCCGCGCACTCCGAGGATGTCCTGCGGCGCATCGCCTCCTGGCGGCAGCAGTGCCCGGACCTGACAGTGCGCAGCACGTTCATCGTCGGCTTCCCGGGGGAGACGCAGAGCGAGTTCGAAGAGCTGCTCGACTGGCTCGAGGAGGCGCAGCTCGACCGCGTCGGCTGCTTCAAATACTCGCCGGTCGAAGGCGCCCCGGCGAACGCGCTCGGTGAGCACGTGCCGGCCGAGGTCCAGGAAGAGCGCCATGCCCGCTTCATGGAGCGCGCCGCGGCCATCAGCGCCGGCCGCCTGGCACGGCGGGTCGGCACCCGCATGCGGGTGTTGGTGGATTCAGTAAGTGACGGCGGGGCGATCGCCCGCAGCGAGGCGGACGCCCCGGAGATCGACGGCGTCGTGCGGATCGAAGCTGCGGACGGCCTGCGGCCGGGCGATTGGGCCGACGTCGAGATCACCTCGAGCGACACCTACGATTTGTTCGCGCGATTGGATGCCGCCGCGGTCGCAACGTCGCGCAGGTAGGTCTTGCGGGCGCTGACGCCGAGGAAGCTGGCGAGCAGCATGGGGATGAGCATGATCAGGAACGTCCACATCAGGCCGTTCTGACCGCCGCCCAGCCACCCCGACATGGCGCCGAACAGCAGCGGCGCGCCGCCTTCGAACGTGGACCGCAGTGCCATGCGGCCCGCCTCTGCGCGTCCCCACATCCTGGGATGCACGATGTCGAGCCGCGCGGCGTCGATCGGCGCGATGGCGGCCGACATCACGCCGGCGCCGATGGTCAGGAGCCCGATCCCGAGCAGCGTGCTGGTCGTCCAGATCGCGAAGCCGAGGATCGGCACTGACGCCGCGACCGCGACCGCCGAGACCGTGCCGAGGTCGGCGGCTTCAAGCGCCAGGATGGCCGCGAGCACGGCAATGATCTGGAACCGCGCGGGGCCGCCGGCTACGCTGACCGCCTTCTCCTTCGCCGACTCGAGGATTTCGGTGCCGCTGGCCATGTGATCTCGCTTTCGCAACCGGTGTAGCGGGTTACGTGCCAGAGGGCGGAGCGCGGGCCTGGCGGGAGCTGGATTTCCTCAGCGAGGCCGCAGCTTCGCCGCACTCGGGGGCAAGCCCCCTCATCCAGTAGCGCCGCGCCTGCGGGACTGGCTGGACCGGCCCGAAGCGGCGGAGCTACACTGAATATCCAACCAACATGGAGCGCAGCGTCATGAGTCTCACGTTCTACTCGTCCGCGATGAGCACGGCGACCATCACCGAGTTGGTGTTGGAAGAGCTCGCGGTCCATTGTGAGCGAATCAGGATCGACCTCAAGAAGGGCGAGACCCGCACTCCGGAGTTCCTGCGCCTGAACCCCAACGGCAAGGTCCCCGTGCTGGTCCACGACGGCACCGCCATCTGGGAGTCGGCGGCGATCACGTTGTACCTGGGAGAGCTCTTCGGTGTCGCCAAGGGCCTGTATCCGCAGCCGGGACCCGAGCGCGGTGAAGCCATGAAGTGGGTGGTCTGGTCCAACGTGACCTTGGGAGATGCCTTCGGCAGATGGATACGCAACACTTCAGATTGGGTTCCCGCCGAGCAGCACAACGCGAAGGCAGCCGAGGCGGCCCAATCGGACACGCGCAACTGCCTGCGGATTCTGGAAGAGGCGCTCGCCGGCCGTCAGTACCTGCTGGCGGGCTATTCGCTGGCAGACACGCACCTGAACTCCTTCGTCGACTGGCTGCGCTACATGAAGATGGACTTCAGCGATTATCCGCATGTCGAGGCCTGGAGCCGGCGTTGCGCGGCACGGCCTGCGTATGCCCGGGTGATGGCGCACGCCAGCGGGGTGGGTTGAAAGTGGAGTTCATGCCTCAACGGGCGCACTGAGGCGGGGACAGCGGGTCAGGTCCCGGGCTTCCCGCTCCGGGGCGAGGGCCAGGGACGCAACGGCTTGGGGTGGAAGATCGAGTCCGCGTCGGCGCGGCGCGCCGCCCATGCGCCGCCCTCGACCTCGGCCTGCAGCTGGCCGGGCGTCCACCCGGCGTGGCCGACGAAGATCCGTAGACCCTGCATCGGGTTCTTACGGGCCAACAGCTCGAGAAGCAGCTTGCGCCCGGCGCCCACGTAGACCCCATCACATACCCGAACCGCGCCCGCGGGCGCGGTTTTGGCGCGAAAGAGATACCACGCCTTGCCGAACTCCACTGGGCCGCCGTAGTACACCCTGGCATGCACATGCGCCAGGCGCTGCAGCTGCGGAAAGAGGCGTACGACGGAAATCGGCATCGGCCTGTTGATGATGATGCCGACCGGAGCGGGAGCGAGGTTGTTCATCACGACCACGATCGAGCCCCCGAAATTGGGGTCCGCCACGGCGCCGCGGGCGACAAGCAGGATCGCAGTCAGCGCCCTTGCCGCGGCGCGCGCATTCGGGACGGCGGGCGGCGGGGCGGCTCCTGCTGCCGCGAGCGGCGACGGCAGCAGGAGCAGGACGGCGAGCCCCGCTGCCGCCAGAAAGCTCCGAATGCGAAATGCCTCGCTCACCGGCGCCACTCGCCTCCGCGCGACTCTTGCGGCCGAAACCTACCGGTCTGTCGCAGATTCTACGCCGTTCGTCGCGAGCGGCGGAAGAATGGCAGGGCCGCCCGACGCTCGCCGGTAAGATGCCGGTCCTCCGCGGCACCAAGAGGGCGATATGAAGAGGACAGTCGGCTTTCTCTGCGCGGCCACCGTCGCACTGATCGCAGCGGCCGCCTGCGGCGCCTCGGCAGTGGCGCGCGACTTCAAGCTCTCCGACCTGCGCCGGCTGGTGTCGCTGAGCGATCCTCAGGTCTCGCCCGATGGCCGCGAGGTCGCGGTGGTCGTCTCCACACCGGACTGGAAGAGCGACAAGACACGCCACGAGATCGACCTCATCGACGTCGCTACCGGCGCGCGCCGGCCCCTCACGCGCTATCGACTCGAGGTCTCTTCGCCGCGCTGGTCACCGCACGGAAGGCGGCTCGCGTTCATCGCCATGGATACGACACCGGTCCGCGGCGCGGACAAGGGCAAAAGCGGCAAGCACACGGCCAAGAAGCACAGGCAGGTCTTCGTGTTTCCCATGGACGGCGGCGAGGCGTTGCGAGTGACGGACGCCAAACGGGACGTGGTGTCGTTTGCCTGGAGTCCGGACGGCGAGTCGATCGCGTATATCGCAGCGCGGGTGCCCGCAAACGAAAAGGCGATCAAGGCTCACGACGACGGATTCCGCGTCACCGACAACAACTTTCTGGTGCGCGCCGCATTGGCGCCTTCGGAGCTCTGGGTCGTGCCCAGCACCGGCGGCAAGGCGAAGCGACTCACGCAGGGCAAGTTCAGCCTGAACACGGATCATCAGGATCCCGCGCCGGAGCCGGCGTGGAGTCCCGACGGGCGAAGCGTCGGTTTCACCCGATTCCCGGACCCGTACTGGGCGCTTTCCTACCGGTCGGTCATCGACAAGGTGCCGGCGGCCGGAGGGGCCCCGTCAACACTCGCAGGGCTCAAAGGCGCAACCACTCTGGGCTACGCACCGTCGGGCGATGCTTTCGCCTTCATTCGACCCCGCAATGGCGACGAGAACAACGGCAACGCGGTGTACTTGGACGAAGGCGGCAGGACTTTCGATGTGACCCGCAAGCTGGCGCGCAACTTCGATTCCTTCGCCTGGCTGCCGGGCGGCAAAAGCCTGCTGCTCGTCGGAAAGGATGGGACCCGATCGGTGATGTGGGCGCAGGGCGTGAGCGGAAACGCCACGCGGCTCGATCTGGGCAGCGTCGAGATGGCAGGAAAGCCGAGCGTGTCTTCGACGGGTGTCATCGCGTTTGTCGGGGCCACGCCCCGGCATTCGGACGAGCTTTACGTCATGTCGTCTGCGACCGCCGCACCGCGGCGCCTGACCGACGTCAATGGATTCCTTCATTCGCTCTCCCTCGGCCGTACGACGGCGATCGACTGGCGTGGGCCTGGCGGCTTTCACGAGGACGGGGTGCTGACGTACCCGCCCCAATATGCCCAGGGCCGCAAGTATCCGCTGGTGCTGCTGATCCACGGCGGCCCCGAGGGCGCCTCGACCGTGCGGTTCTCATCGCTGGCGCAGTTGATCGCGGCGGCGGGCTTTCTGGTGTTCCAGCCCAACTATCGCGGCAGCACCAACCTCGGCGATGCCTATCAGCACGCGATCTACCGCGACACCGGCGAGGGGCCGGGCCGGGACGTGATGGCGGGACTCGCCGCCGTCGAGAAACTGGGCATCGTCGACGCCCACCGCATCGGGATCAGCGGGTGGTCGTACGGCGGGTACATGACCGACTGGCTGACGGGTCACTATCCCAAGGTCTGGAAGGCCGCCGTGGCCGGGGCGGCGCTCAACGACTGGGTGATGGACTACACGATTGCCTATTATCAGCAGGGCGACACCTACTTCTTCGGCGGCTCCCCCTGGAGATCGCGCGACTACCGGATATGGCGCGCCCAGTCACCGATCGCCTATGCGCGCAACGTGAAGGCTCCGACACTCATCATGGGAGATGTCGGGGACTCCAACGTGCCGCTGGTCAACAGCTATGAGTGGTACCACGCGCTGCGCGACAACGGAGTTCCGGTGCGCTTCTATGCCTATCCCGCGGACACCCACTTCCCGGGGGACATCGTGCGCACGACCGACATCTTCCGCCGCTGGGTCGGCTGGATGAGCGCTCACCTGCACTGAGACTCGGGCATTGGAACTGCGACGGCCGGGGGGATTTTCTTCCCCATGGCGAAGATCCCTTCGAGGCGGCGGCCGAGCGCGGCCGCGAGCCAGGCCGGAAAATCCAGGCCCGCGGCCGCCAAGCGCGGCGCCCGCTGGTCGAAGCGAGTGATGAAGACCAGCGATGCGCTCGACCTCGAGCCCGGGGTGTTCACCAAAAGGAGCCCGCGCGCGATCGCGCTGTCGCTCAAGCGCTCCGCGGAGGCGAGCCGGCGGCGCAAGGCGGAGCCGTTTCGCTCGGCCATGTCGATGCTGAGCTTCCACATCAACCGGTCCGGCAAGGGCCTGAGCCCGGAGCGCCGCCGGGTTCTCAACGAGGCGAAGCAGGAGCTGCGCGCGGTTTTCGGCCGCTCATAGCCGCTTCAGCACATCGAAACCCAGCACCAGAACGCCGCGGACGATGCCGACTGCCACCCGGACGCCGGTCGCGGTGATATCGAAGACCCCCCGCACCGCGAAGCGCCCGGCTTCCGCGAAGATCCGATAGGGGTGCCGCCGCGCGTAGACGAGGGTCGTGTGCTCGTCATCGCGCGCGGCCTGGCGCTGGGCCGCGCTCAGAGCGGACTTCGGCACGGCGCTCATTCGCACCGGCGCCGTGCCGCTTTCATAGAAGCCCAGCTGGCGGGCCACCGCCGGCGTCGCGTCCATGATGCGGCCGCCGTAGAAAGGGCCGCGATCGTCGACCATGGCCACCGCCTCACGGCCATTGCGCAGATTGCGGATCGTGACCCAGGTGCCGAACGGCAATGTCTTGTCGGCGATCCGCATCGCCTGCGGATCGAAAGGTGCGCCGCTCGCAGTGGGCCGCCCGGTATCGCCCAGGCCATACCAGGATGCCGTGCCTCGTGCGCTGTACCCCGCCGCGGAGGCGAGTACGTGATAGCAGCCGTGTCCGGCGACGCAATATGCGCGCGAGGATGCGGGTACGCTCCTGGGCGTGGAGGCGCAGCCCCCGAGAGCGAGAAAGATTCCAGCAAGCATCACATGCCGCAGGCGCATGGTGATCCCTTGAACCGCATGAGCCATGTAGGAGTCTATCCCATCCTCGGGTCCCGCCGGCCGGCGGCCGCGAAGCGGCCGAGGCGCCATTCTGAAATAATCGACGCGATGACGACTCCAGATGACCTGCTGCAACCTACGCTCGGACGGCACGACAGCGCTGCGAACTCCATCTACTCCGCGCTGACGGGATACGCCGCATCCTTCTTCGGCGGCCCGATGGCCGGCGCCGCAGTAGCGCTCGCGAACGCCTGGCGGCTGAAGCGATTGCGAACCGACTGGCCCCTGGGCGTGATCGCGCTGGCGGCGACAGCGGGTCCCCTGTGGTGGTGGTACAGGGGAGGCGCGCATTGGGTCGCCGCCTACGCGGGCGCGGATGCGCGCGAGGTCCTCTTCCGCGTGCTCGGGCTGGGATTCTTCGCGCTCGCCTACGGCTGGCATCGGCAGTATTACCGCAACATGGCACTCTTTGGCCTCTCCCCTCCTTCGGGCTGGATCATCGGGGTGGCCGCGGTCGCCATCGGCCTTGCCGTGGAGTTCGGGCTGGCGGCGGTGCTCTCGTGAGCGAGGAGTCGGGATTGACGCCGGATCTTGCGGCCATCGAGCAGGAGGCGCACGCACTCCTCGAGCGGCGCCGTTACGCGCAGGCCCGGAACTCCGTAAGCCGCGGGCTCAGGAGCTTTCCGCAGAGCACCGAGCTGCAATATCTCGCGGCTTTCATCGACTACGCTTCCGAGCGGCCGGAGGAGGCATTGCAGGGCATCAAGGCGCTGCTGTCGCAGGCGCCGCATCACTATGGCGCCCGGATGTTGTATGCGCACCTCCTGGAAGGCGCCAAGCAGTTGCCCGAAGCGGAGCTCGTCTGGATCGACCTGCTGCGGGACAACCCGCAGAGCGCCGACTGCTTCGCCGGCTACGGCGAGTTGATGCTCAAGACGCTGAATCTGGAGAAGGCCCGCCGGCTTGCGCAGGAGGGGCTGCGCCAGTCCCCGGACCACGCCGGCTGCCTGTACCTTGCCGCGATGATCGACCTGATTCGCCACCGCAACGGTGCCGACAGCGAGCACCTGCAGCGCATGCTTCTCGAGCATCCCGAGCACGTCCGCTCCGCCATCGCATTGGTCATTGCGCTGTCCGAAAAGGGCAACGACCGCGGCGCGCTTCGCATCGCCCAGGAGCTCCTGCGCCACCAGCCGGACTCCAAGCCGCTGCTCAGCCTCGTTCGCAGTCTCAGGGCGCGGACCCATTGGAGCATGCTGCCGCTCTACCCGCTGCAGCGCTGGGGCTGGACCGCCGCGATCGCCATCACCCTCGTGGGGTTGGTCGGCCTGCGCGTCGGCCAGCAGGCTTTGCCGCCGCTCGTGTTCGAGACACTGACGTGGGTCTGGCTGGCGTACGTGATCTACAGCTGGACCTGGCCCAAGCTGCTGCGCCGTTATCTTTGACCTTGAATCGCACGACGTAAGGAACTCATGAGCGAATCGCGGGAAGACCTCGAGCGGGCCCTGTTGGGGGATCCATTCAACGGCGAGCTTCGCGGCCGCTATGCCGAATGGCTGCTCCATGCCGAGGAGCTCAATGCCGCGCTCGCGCAGTACGAGATCCTCATGCGGCAATCTCCTGAAGCCGCGCCGCCGCACGTGGGCGCCGCACGCTCCCTGCTGCGGCTCGGGAAGCCCTCGGAGGCGGCCAGGCTTTACGTCGATGCGCGAAAGCTGAAGGGCTTCGTTGCGGATGAGGAGCTGGAATCGCATCTGGCCACGACGACCCGCGGCCAAGGGCCCAGGTTATCGGTCGTCGGCGGCGGGCGCAGCGGCAACGTGGTGGAGCTCGCAGTGCCGTCCCAGGACCGCACCCGCTTCGACGACATCGCCGGGCTCGAGGATCTGAAGCGCACGATCCGGCTGCAGATCATCGAGCCGTTCCTGAAGCCAGGCCTCTTCGCGAAGTTCAAGAAGCGCGCCGGCGGCGGCGTGCTGCTCTACGGCCCGCCGGGCTGCGGCAAGACCATGATCGCCCGGGCGGTCGCCACGGAGTGTCGCGCGGAGTTCGTGTCGGTCGGCATATCGGACATCCTGAATCTCTACATCGGGGAGAGCGAGCGCAACCTCGCCGGCATGTTCGAGAAGGCCCGGCACAGCCGTCCCTGTGTTCTGTTCTTCGACGAGATCGATGCGCTCGGCTTCGCGCGCTCGAAGGCCCGATCGGAGCATACGCGCCAGATCGTCAACGAGTTCCTCGCGCAGCTCGACGGATTCGGCACCGACAACCATGACGTGCTCATTCTCGCGGCCACCAACATGCCCTGGGATGTGGATTCGGCGCTGAAGCGGCCCGGCCGGTTCAGCCGCCAGGTGTTCGTGCCGCCGCCGGACGAGGCGGCGCGCGCGCATATCGTGGAGCTGAAACTGGAGGGCGTGCCGCACGAGGCGATCGACTCCCGCGCCATCGCCGCCATGACGCCGCACTTCTCCGGCGCCGACATCGAGGGGCTGGTCGAGCTCGCCAAGGATTACGTGCTCGAGGAGCACCTGACGCAAGACGTCGATCGCGGTGTCCGGCAGGAGGACCTGCGCAAGGCCGCGCAGACCGCGACGGCATCCACGTTGGATTGGCTGAGGACGGCGAGAAACCTGGTGAAGTACGCCGGCGCCGATGATGCCTACAGCGAAGTCGGGCGGTATCTGAAGACGCACAAGCTCGCTTAGGGGCGCCACTTCCGCCCGGCCCGGATGGGCAGCTGTCGACCCTTCATGGCCGGGTCTGCCTCGACGTGCCGGTGCGTTGTGACGAGGCTTTCGTGCCCCCGTCGTAATGGAGCCGAGTGAGCGGAAGAGGGTCGCGCTGGGATCTCCGGCTCGATCCAGGCTGACCGGGCGCCGCCAGTCTGTCCTCGCGGGGAAAAAAAGCCGAGCATCCGGCGCTCGAAGCGCCCGAGACTGGTGCGCAGCAGTGAAAGGCCGAGGTAGCCGGTTGGCATGCTCTTCGGTCAAGTGCTGATCAAATGCTCTGCGATAATCACGCATAGCGCCTCTCAATGACGTGAGCCGGCGAATATGCGCGTACCAATCAAGAGCGCTCTTTGACTTGGCTGCTTTCCCGGTGGTATACCGCGCGCTCGAGTAGGCTGCGCGATGCAACCCATGCGGCGCACATCCTACGGGGGCAGCCGGCCGCACTGGCCGGACGGATTCACTGGAAAATCAAAGAAAGACATCCAGGATGGCCGTCTCGGCACGTACCGCGTCCTGGGAAGGTCCCGACGACCGGATCGCCTCCGGGTACGCCAGCGGAATTCCTTGAGTGGCAAAGCCTCCGGGCGAGGCCCTTTGATCACAACCTCCGCCGAGAGATCCGACGGGCTCAACAGCGGGCACCATGAAGCGTTCCGGCTTTGCACTCCGGGACAAGATCGGGGGAGATTCCAGATGCATCGCCGCTACGGATTGCTGATCCTGATCACGGCCATCATCGCGCTATCCAGCGCGTATTTCGGCTTCATGGCCTTCAATGCCTCTGGATTGCCGCTCGGAGTGCAGGTTGCCGGTGCTCGTGCCGGACTCATCGTTCCGGTACGCGGCGTCCCGCTGCCCAAGGGCCTGGATGCGGGCGATCGCCTGGATCTGGCGGCGCAGCCTCGATCGACGCGCATGGCTATTGCACAACTGAACTCCAATGGCCAGCAGGTTCCTCCGGGGAAGGTGTATGGCCTGACGATCCGTCGGGGCCCAACGACCGCTGTGTATTCGGTCGGGAGCGTCAACCTGGCCCTGGCGGCCACGTCAAAGTCCCCCACCCGTGGCCAGGTCAAAATCCCCCACGT
>JABBNZ010000119.1:0-8923 GCA_019352035.1 Pseudomonadota bacterium
CGCGCAGCTTCTCCGGCCGCGTCATGCTGCAGCCCGGGGACTGTTCCCCATCGCGTAGGGTGGTATCGAAGATCAGCACTCGGTCTGGATTGGGAGCCATGGGGGGTGTCTCCTTGATGAAGGGGTGCGGCGCCTCGGATCTCAGGCGCGCTCGTTGAGCCAGGGCATGCGGGCGCGCAAGGCCTCGCCGACTTTCTCGACCTGATGGTCGATGTCTTTCTTGAGGAGCTTCTGGTAGTTCTTGCGCCCGGTGGCGTTCTCCTCGATCCACTGGCGGGCGAACTTGCCCGTCTGGATCTCCTTCAGCACTTTGCGCATCTCGTTCTTCACCCGCTCGTTGACGATGCGCGGACCGCGGGTGAGATCACCGTACTTGGCGGTCTCGCTGATGAATTGATGCATCTTGCGCAGGCCGCCCTCATGCAGCAGATCGACGATGAGCTTCAGCTCGTGCAGGCACTCGTAGTAGGCGACTTCGGGCTGATAGCCGGCCTCGACCAGCGTCTCGAAGCCCTTGACGACGAGCTCCGTCGCGCCGCCGCAGAGCACGGCCTGCTCGCCGAACAGATCGGTCTCGGTTTCCTCGGCGAAGGTCGTCTCGAGCACTCCGCCGCGCGTGCCGCCGATGCCGTGCGCATAGGCGAGCGCCTTGGCGTGCGCCTTGGCGTGCCCCTTGCGCGTCGAATTCTGGGCGACGGCGATGAGGCAAGGCACGCCTCGACCCTGCTGGTATTGGCGGCGGACCAGATCGCCGGGTCCCTTCGGCGCGATCAGCACCACGTCGAGATCCTTGCGCGGCTTGATCTGCTTGAAGTGGATGTTGAACCCGTGCGCGAAGAGCAGGGTCGCGCCGGGCTTCAGCGCCGGCTCGATGCTCTCGTAGAGAGATTTCTGGGCGAGATCCGGCACCAGCATCGCGACGAGATCGGCGCCGTGAGCCGCGGCGACCGGATCGGCGACTTCCAGGCCATCCTTCTTCGCCTTCTTCCAGCCCGGTCCGCCCTTGCGCACGCCGACCACGACGTCGAAGCCGCTGTCCTTCAGATTTAGCGCATGCGCGCGGCCCTGGCTGCCGTAGCCGAGCACCGCGATGCGCGCGCCCCGCAGGGCCTTCTTGTCGACGTCTTTCTGCGAATACAACTTCATCATCTTGCTCCACACATTCAAAACGAGAACTACAAACGGCAAAAACCCCGCAGCGGCTGGTGGCCGGTGCGGGGTTTGGTGTCTTTTCTCACTCTGCCTGAGCTGCCCTCAGGTATGCGCGAGTTCCCCGCACCGGCTGCTCGCAGGGAGCAGCTGTCCGATGGGCAGTCCCAGCAGCAGAGGACGCAGCGCCTCACGCAGCGCTTCAGGCGCTGCGCAGCTCAAGGAGCTCTGCGCTTCGAATGCCACGGCTTGGGTGCCCAAGGTAACCAGGGGTAAAGGGTTGAATGCCAAAAAGGGGCAGATGATGACGCCGATGTCAGCACATCCGCCGCGACTTTGTCAACGTGATGGCGCGTCCGCTATGCTCGCTCCGTGTCTCAAGATATGTTGCTGAGCGCCGCTGCCGCCGATAGCCGGCCGCTCTGGGTCGTCACGGAGGCGGAGCTGCAGGGCTGGATCGCCAGCCAGCCCACCCCCGTGGTCGCCTGGGTGCGGGCCCACGGCTTTCAGGCCGAGCGGCACCGCGTTCTCAGCCTGCCTTCCCCGGAGGGCGGTGTCGGCGGCGCCGTGGTCGGACTCGGGGCGCTGGCCGGCGCGCATGAGCTGACGCTATGGCATGCCGCGGGTCTCTCCGACCGGCTCCCGGCGCAGTCCTGGCATCTCGCCACACCGCTCCCGCCGCGCGCCGCGACGCGCTTTCTCCTGGGCTGGCTCATGGGCGCCTATCGCATGAGCCGCTATCGGCTCGATGGGCCGCCCCCGCCGCGCGCTGCGCTGGTGCCGCCGCCGGGTGCCGACCTCGGCTACGCGGATGCGGCCTCGCGCGCCACCGCGCTGGCGCGCGATCTCATCAATACGCCCGCCAACGACATGGGACCGGAAGAGCTCGCGGATGCGGCCCTGGATCTCGCTCGAAGCCGCGGAGCGCGCTGTCAGGTGCTGGCGGGGGGAGAGCTCGCGGGCTACCCGATGCTGCGCGCCGTAGGTGCGGCGAGCGTCCGGGAGCCACGGCTCATCGATATGCGCTGGGGCGAGCGTGATGCGCCGCGCGTGACCCTGGTCGGCAAGGGCGTGTGCTTCGATACCGGGGGCCTCGACCTCAAGCCGTCGGCCGCCATGCTCCTCATGAAGAAGGACATGGGCGGCGCCGCGTGCGCTCTCGGGCTGGCGGACCTGATCATGCGCCTCGCTCTGCCCGTGCAGCTTCGCGTACTCATTCCCGCGGTCGAGAACAGTGTCGGGGGCGCCGCGTACCGGCCTGGCGACGTGCTGCGCTCCCGCAAGGGACTCACCGTGGAGATCGGCAACACCGACGCCGAAGGGCGCCTCGTGCTGGCCGATGCGCTGGCGGAGGCCGACCTCGAGCGGCCGGACCTCCTGATCGACCTGGCGACGCTGACCGGCGCTGCGCGCACGGCGCTCGGCCCTGAGCTGCCCGCCGCGTACTCCCCGAGCGAGGGGTTGCTCGATGCGCTGCGCAAGCACGGAGAGGAGGAAAGCGATCCGGTGTGGCCGCTGCCGCTCTGGCCGGGATACGACGAGGAGCTCGCCAGCAAGGTCGCCGATCTCGGCAACGTGGCCGGGACGCCCTTCGCCGGCTCGATCGTCGCGGCGCTCTTTCTGCGGCGGTTCGTCACCGAGACGCCGAACTGGCTGCATCTCGATCTCTATGCCTGGAACGGCAAGGAGCGCCCCGGGCGGCCGGTGGGCGCGGAGGCGCAATGCGTGCGCAGCCTCTTCCAGCTGCTACGCTCACGCTACCGGTGATAAGCTAATCGGCTCACCCTTGGCGACGATGAGTGGCGATGGCGAAATCCCGGCAGGTTGATTCGCGCGAGTATTCGCGACTGGTGGTCGACGGCATCAAGCAGACGCCGTCCCGTGCCATGCTGCGCGCCGTCGGCTTCAAGGACGAGGACTTCGCCAAGCCGCAGATCGGCATCGCCTCGACGTGGGCGAATGTTACGCCCTGCAACATGCACATCGGGGAGCTCGCCCGCGAGGCGCTCGCCGGCGCCGATGCGGCCGGCGGCAAGGGTCTGCTCTTCAACACCATCACCGTCTCCGACGGCATCGCCATGGGCTCGCCGGGCATGCGCTACTCGCTGGTCTCGCGCGAGGTGATCGCGGATTCCATCGAGACGGTGGTCGGCGCCGAAGGCTTCGACGGGTTCGTGGCGATCGGCGGCTGCGACAAGAACATGCCGGGCTGCGCGATGGCGATGGCGCGCCTCAACCGTCCGGCGGTGTTCGTCTACGGGGGCACCATCCGCCCCGGGGCCGCCCGGCGCGACATCGTGGCGGTGTTCGAGGCGGTCGGCGCCCGCGCCGCCGGCAAGATCACCGACGAGCAGCTCGCCGAGGTGGAGCGCACCGCCATTCCCGGACCGGGCAGCTGCGGGGGCATGTACACCGCCAACACCATGGCCTCGGCGATCGAGGCGCTCGGCCTCTCGCTGCCCGGCAGCTCCGCCCAGGAAGCGGTGAGCGGGGAGAAGCGCGCCGACTGCCGTCGGGCGGGCGAGGCGGTCGTCGCGCTGGTGCGGGCGGGCATCCGGCCGCGCGACATCCTGACGCGCAGGTCATTCGAGAACGCGATCGCCGTGGTCATCGCCCTCGGCGGCTCGACGAATGCGGTCCTGCATCTGCTCGCGATCGCGCACGAGGCGGGAGTGAAACTTCATCTCGATGATTTCACTCGAATAGGCAGGAAAGTCCCGGTGCTCGCGGATCTGAAGCCGAGCGGCCGGTATCTGATGTCCGAGCTGGTGGCCATAGGCGGCATCCAGCCGCTGATGAAAATGCTGCTCGAGGGAGGGCTCCTGCATGGCGACTGCCTGACCGTGACCGGGCGGACGCTCTCGGAAAACCTCGCTGAAACAGGTATGTATATTGCTGGGCAGGACATCGTGCGGCCGCTGTCGCAGCCGCTCAGGAGGGAGAGCCACCTCGTCATCTTGTACGGGAACGTGGCTCCTGAAGGGGCGGTCGCCAAGATCTCCGGCAAAGAAGGCGAGACCTTCAGCGGCGCCGCCCGGGTGTTCGAGGGCGAGGAGCAGGCGACACGGGCGATACTTTCCGGGCGCGTGCGGGCGGGCGACGTGGTCGTCATCCGCCACGAGGGCCCGATCGGCGGTCCTGGCATGCGGGAAATGCTGAGTCCTACTGGCGCCATCGTCGGCCGCGGCCTCGCGGATAAGGTCGCTCTGATCACCGACGGGCGCTTTTCCGGCGGCAGCCACGGGTTCGTGGTGGGCCACATTGCGCCCGAGGCGGCGGTGGGTGGTCCCATCGGGCTGCTGCGCAACGGGGACCAGATCACCATCGATGCGGTGCGCCGCGAGATCCGCGCGGAGCTCTCGGCCGCGGAGCTGCGGCGGCGGCGCGCGGCGTGGAAACCCCGCAAGCCTTTCGCCACGGCGGGGGTGCTGGCCAAGTACGCGCATCTGGTAGGGAGTGCCTCCACGGGCGCGGTGACCGGCGGCGGCTTTCCGGCGCCGGCGGGCAGGCGCTCGCGAGCGCGCCAGCTTAAGCGGCGTTAAGCATCGCAGCGTCATGCAGTTGTCAGTGCGCAAAGCAGCGGTTAGAGTTCGCCTCGCATCCACCGGATGCAGGCGGCGCACGCCAACGGCTACCGGCCTTCGAGGCGACGCTGCACTGAATTACTCAGGGGGATCGAGCCATATGCGCGCGGCGGCCCGGGAAAGGGCGCGCGCGCGGATGACAGGCATGCACCAGTCGGCGGACCGCACCGCCGGCGAGGTCGGATCCGGATCGGACGGCTTGCGGGCAGGTGGAAAGACGGTTACTTTGCACCGCTTACGTTCCGATCAGGCAATTGCGGACTTGCAACAGCGACGCCTTACTAGCTACTCATGAGCGCTTACGTACAAGACACTCAGTTCCTCACCCGCCGGACGGTCGTGCTCGGCGCCATCATCGCACTCCACATCCTGATCATCTGGGTGCTGGCGACCGGATTGGCCCAGAGGGCCATTCAGCTCGTCGCGCCGCCGATCAAGACGACGATCGTGCAGCAGACCAAGAAGACGGTGAAACCGCCGCCGCCGCCGCCGCCGCAGTTGCAGCAGCAGCAGGTGCAGGTTCCACCTCCGGTCATCCAGATCAATGTGCCGGAGGCGGCCCAGACCCACGCCATCACGATCGTGAAGAAGGTGGTCCGGGCGGCCCCGCCGCCGGCGCCGGTGCGTGTCACCCCGCTGCAAATGATGGCGCGCGACTTCCCCTCGACGAGCAGCTACTACCCGGATGCCTCGCGGCGCCTGGGCGAGCAGGGCACCGCGCTCGTCAAGATGTGCATCGGCGCGGGCGGCCGTGTGGTCGGGGAGCCGCAGATCGAGAGGAGCTCCGGCAGTCCGCGTCTCGATCGGGCCGCGATCCGCTATGCCAGGGCCACCTCCGGGCACTTCCAGCCGGAGACTCGCAACGGGGTGCCCGTGACCGTCTGCACGGCGCTTCCAATCAAGTTCCAGCTCACCGATTCGTTCTAACTGCTCCTGTCTCTCCATATGGCTGTCTTCCGATGCCGCAATTTTCAGCGCGGCCCTTTCGTGATTCGAGGAATTTATGGGTAATCAAATCGCATCCGTCAACAACCCGTACGGCTTATCCGGTATTTGGAACTCGGGCGACATCGTCGCCCGGGGCGTCGTCATCCTGCTGCTCATCATGTCGCTGATGTCCTGGTACATCATCCTGACGAAGCTGTGGGACCAGCGCCGCCTGAAGCAGTCCGCACGCGCCGCCGAGAAGCAGTTCTGGTCCGCGCCTTCCCTCAAGGACGGCGTGGAGCGACTGAAGAAAGGCGACAACTTCCGCATCATCGCCGAAGACGGCCTGCGCGCCGTGTCACACCATGAGGGTCGGCTCACCGACCGCGTCGACATGCACGAGTGGGTCACCATGTCGCTGCAGCGCTCGGTCGACCAGGTCAACAGCCAGATGCAGAAGGGGCTGGGCTTTCTCGCCACCGTCGGCTCCTCGGCTCCCTTCGTCGGCCTCTTCGGCACGGTCTGGGGCGTCATGAACGCGCTGATCGCGATCGGCCTCGCCGGTCAGGCGAGCATCGACAAGGTCGCAGGACCTGTCGGCGGTGCGCTGATCATGACCGCGATGGGCCTGTTCGTCGCGGTGCCCGCGGTGTGGGGCTACAACTGGCTGCTTGGCCGCAACAAGGTCCTGCAGGATGCGCTGCGCAACTTCGCCGGCGACCTGCACGCCTACCTCGTCAGCGGCGCCCGCGTCCCCGTGGGTCCGGAAATGGCTGCCACCCGTCCCGCGGCCGCTCCCGCCACGACCGCTCCCGCTGCGGTTCGTAAGTGAGAGACAGTCGATATCACGAGAGTGCCGCGAGGCCGGCTCCGCGCTCCGCGCGGAGCCGGGCCTTCGGGCTGACCTGGTCATGAACTGATACCGAGCGCGTGCGCCCGTCGCGGCGCGTGAGGAGCGTTTGATTATGGCGATGAATGTACAAGGCTCCGACGACGAGCCGGGCGTGATGTCAACGATCAACACGACGCCGCTCGTCGACGTCATGCTGGTTCTGCTGATCATCTTTCTGATCACGATCCCCGTGATCACCAAGACGGTGCCGGTCAAGCTGCCGCACGCCAATAACATTCCGACGCAGACCAAGCCGCAGGACATCACCATCGCGGTGGATGCGGCTGGAAATATCTACTGGAACGACAAGTTGGTGAAGGACGACAACCAGCTGCTGACCATGATCGAGCAGCAGGCGGTCAAGGTCCCGCAGCCGAACGTTCACATCCGCGGCGACAAGGATGCCGCATACAAGTCCATCGGACACGTCCTGTACGAGCTGCAGCGCGGCGGGATGGTCAAGGTGGCGTTCATTACCGAGCCGCGGCTCGGGATGCAATGAGGAGTCCTGAAGCATGTCCATGAATATCGGGGGCTCGAGCGCGGGCCCCATGTGCGACATCAACACCACGCCGCTCATCGACGTGCTGCTGGTGTTGCTGGTGACGCTGATCATCACCCTGCCGATTCAGACGCACGCGGTGAAGCTCGATCTGCCGCAGAATCAGAACCCGCCGCCGCCCACCGTGCAGCCGAAGATCATCGATCTGGACGTCGACTTCGACGGCACGATCGTGTGGAACGGCACGCCGGTCACGCTGCAGCAGCTCGACGGCTACTTCGCCACGGAGTCCACCGTGGTCCCGCAGCCGGAAATCCATCTGAGCCCGGACGGCATGGCCAAGTACGACGTCGTGGCCAAGGTCCTGGCGGCGGCTCAGCGCAACCGGATGGAAAAGATCGGTTTCGTCAACACTTCCGTATTCGCCCAATAGTGGCTCGAGATCAGTGAATCACTCCATGAGAGACGATGTCATGAAGGTCAAAGGTAATCTGCTCGCGGCGGTCGCTGTCGGCGCCGCGGTGGTCTTCGGCGCGGGACTCGCCGGGATCACTCCGGCTCTGGCGAAGGAGCCCGCGAACACCGTGAGCCGCGCCGTCGGCGTGCCGCTCCAGGCGGCGCAGAAGGATCTGAAGAAGGGCGATTACACCGGGGCGTTGCAGGAGCTCGACAAGGCGGATGCGGTCAAGAAGAAGTCTCCATACGAGCAGCACGTCATTCATGAGATGGAAGGCTACGCGTACGTGCGCACGAAGCAGTACGCCAAGGCCGCCAAGGCGCTGGAGCCGGGGCTGACCGACGGATTCCTCGCTCCCAGTCAGATTCCGCAGCGCACCGTCGCGCTCGCACAGCTCAACTACCAGGTCAAGAACTACGACAAGGCGATCAAGTACGGCACGGAGGCGATCGACAAGGGCTGGGCCGATGCGCAGATGCCGACGCTGGTCGGCCAGGCGTATTACCTGAAGTCCGACTGGATGGGCACGGTGCGCTTCGAGAAGTCGCTGATCGCCACCGACAAGGGCAGGGGCGTGACACCGAGCAACGAGTCGCTGCAGCTGCTGCTGAGCGCCTGCCTGAAGACCAAGAGCGAGGCCTGCGAGGACGACGCGCTGCAGGAGCTGGTGATCTATCACCCGAAGCCGGAGTACTGGCAGCAGCTTCTCTACGGGATGTTCAAGACGGTCAAGAGCGACAGCAACCTGCTGCAGACTTATCGTCTGGCTTCCGAGGTCAACGTGCTGAAGCGGCCCGAGGACTACACCGATTTCGCGCAGCTGGCGATCGAGGCCGGCTCTCCGGGCGAAGCGCAGCAGATCATCGAGAAGGGCCTGCAGGAGAACATTTTCCCCGACACCCGCACCAAGAGTAAGGCGCAGCGCCTGCTGGCCGACGCCAAGCGGGCCGCGGCGCGCGACCAGGCCGGCCTGACCAAGAGCGCCGAGGAGGCCGCACGGTCGAGCAACGGCAATCAGGACTACGGGCTCGGGCTCGCCTATTTCGGCTATCAGCACTACCACAAGGCGATCCAGGCGCTGAGCCAGGGTATCGCCAAGGGTGGCCTGAAGAGCCCGCCGGAGGCGCAGCTGCTGCTCGGCATCGCGCAGCTCAAGGCGGGTGACAAGGCCGCCGCCCTGAAGTCGTTCCGATCGGTCAAGGGCAATGCGACGCTGCAGCGGCTGGCGAGCCTCTGGAGCCTGCGCGCGCGTCAGGCCTGATTACTGCGGGCCGATACTGCCGATCAACCAATCAGGAGAGAACCCCATGGCGATCAAGGCGGGCGACCGCATGCCTTCGGGCACGCTGAAGATGATGACCAAGGACGGACCGAAGGATGTCACGACGGAAGACATGTTCCAGGGTAAGAAG
>JABBNZ010000119.1:8933-9818 GCA_019352035.1 Pseudomonadota bacterium
GTAAGAAGGTGGTGCTGTTCTCGGTCCCGGGGGCATTCACGCCCACCTGTGATGCCAAGCACCTGCCGGGGTTCGTGCAGCTCGCCGACCAGATCCGGGCGAAGGGCGTCGACACCATCGCCTGCATGGCCGTCAACGACGTGTTCGTCATGAATGCTTGGGGCAAGGCGTCGAGCGCCGGCGACAAGGTGATGATGCTGGCCGACGGCAACGGCGATTACGCCAAGGCGCTGGGCCTCGAGATGGATGCGCGCAAGTTCGGGATGGGCGTGCGCGGCCAGCGGTTCTCCCTGGTCATCGACAACGGCGTGCTGAAGAGCGTCAATGTCGAGGAGCCGGGACAGTTCAAGGTCTCGGCGGCCGATCACATCCTCAGTCAGCTGGGCTGATCGGCTGCACAGCATGCCGAGCGGCCGGCCCAGGTTCGGGCCCCGAGCACGCCCTGCGGCGGGGCGGCGATGCACTCCGTGTCAGTTCCCCCGGGTCGGCGCACCCAAGCGTGGCCGAACTCCTAGCAATTGCGTGCGGCAGCGAAACCCGTTCCGAGAGCTGCGGGGTATGTTTGTCCGCGCCGGAACCCGAGGCGCGGCGAGGGCTGACGAATGGCGATGGCGGATAAGCTGCGGGCGCTCCTGGCGCAGCGACGGCGTGGGTATGCGCTTCCCCAGGGTTTTTACGTCGATCCGGATGTATACGACTTCGACCGCCGGGCCATCTTCGAGCGGCACTGGATACAGGCAGGGCTGACTGCGCAAATCCCCCGCGCCGGGGATTACCTCACGTTCGAGCTGGCCGGTTCCTCCGTCATTGTGCTGCGGAGCGACGACGGTGGGATCGCCGCGTTCTTCAACACTTGCCGCCATCGGGGCGCGCGGATCTGTCGCG
>JABBNZ010000029.1 GCA_019352035.1 Pseudomonadota bacterium
TGATGCGGCGTCAGCACGGTAATGCGCCGCGCGCCAAAGGCCTGCAATGCGGCGACCGTCGCGGTGGACCCCATCGACACGCCCACCCCCGCCGTATACGCTCCATTTGAGCCCGAGGTCACGTCATGAAACGCGGGGTCCGACCCACTTCTACCGTAGGTGTATATCCAACTCGCTGGGAATCCCGTTGAGACGCCTGGCATCGACTCGAGACGCGCCCACGAACCCACAAAAATTGGAGATGAAAGGCTTGTGCCTCCAACAGCCGTATAACTTCCATTATAGATGATGTACGCGCCAGAATTCGGATCACCGGAAAACGCGACGTCCGGCACTCCTCGGTACGTACCCGGAACCGTATCATTTTGCCAACTTGGCTGAGCCTCATAGAGGCTGGGCCCTCCACCGCTGTAACTCCAACCTGATTCACCACCGTAAATGGCCGTACCAGAAATTGTCGACAACGTCGTCCCACCGACCGCGATCACGTAAGGCGAGCTCGCGGGGTAGTCATCCCCTAATTGGGTGCCATACGTTCCGTTCGCTCCGACTGTTCCGCAAGCGTATGCACCGTGATCACCGCTTGCAACCGAAAACGTCTGTCCTTGGGCGACAGCCAATTGGAATATGGAATCATCTTGGGCCATACTGCCATCGTTCTTGGGAATCGTCTCGCACTCGCCAAGAGAAACATTGATTACCTTGGCGATGTCGTCGCTGACCGCTTTGTTGAAATCTTGCGTCAAATCTGCGTCGGTAAATCCAGGCATCGTATAGAACGTCATACCTGCAACGGTTCCGCCCGCCATCGATTGAACCACCTGACTGTCTAGATCCCACTCCAATTGCCCTGACGTGTCGCCACTCGTTCCGCCCACATTCACGACCGTTGGATTGATGGTGGGCAATTTCTGGTACGTCTCGAATGTATGCAGATCCGTAATCGTCGGCGACATGTCTCCTTCCGTAATAATGGCCACCTGGGTTTGCGTCGCGGGCAGCACCGCGGAGTCATATGGTATCTGAAACATGGGCGCCGTCATCTGGATGACTTGAAGCGTGACCACATGCGGACGATCAAGTGTCTGAAGTCCAAGCACTGCCTGCACGATGTTGCTGAGGGACGCCGGCACCACCGCATTGTCCAAATTCACGACACCTTCATGACCAGCCCTTGTGTAGTAGGCCAGGCGCGTCTTAAACGCAGCAAGCACATCGGCAGCAGTTCCATTCGCTGACACCAAGACGCGGTTCGCGCTAACCCGGATTCCTGTGAATCCATTGCGCTCCAAATACGCAACCACCAGCCCCGCTTCGGCCTGCGTCGGCAAATAGTTCTGCGCAACTTGTGCAGGACTCAACCATTGCGGTGAGCCGCTCAACCCATTATCGATCTGCGAGGACTGCGTCGAAATGTATTTTCCAAGGTTCGCGGAATTGCGGAGTTTTAAGCCAATGACAACGTGGATAGACTCCTGCGGACGAAGAAATCTCTTGAAAACGGCAGCAGGGTTTTGGTATGCATGCGTGCTTGTAACTTGCCAGGATAGCGCCGCCTCAGCCGAGGTCCAAGAGAGTAAGGAGACGGCTGCCATGATGGAAACTCGCATGGCTCGACGCTGTCTAGGTAGAGACATATCAACGCCTCTTTTTAGAATATCACGTAATGTCGACGTCTGATTGCAAACCGCATCCCGCTTGGGAAACCGAGATTGTTCGTTGTCCTATCCCGTAGCTCGAATTGAGAGAGGGCGGACGCAGAGACGATATTCTCTGACACAATTGCTAACTTCGTTCCACAGCACGTACGCCTCCCTGCCGCGCAATCTCGATCCATTGGGCAATCGTGCAGACATGGATGACGACCTGATCCGGAACCCGCTTCTCATTGTCGTATCCTCCCCGCTTGGTGGGTGGCTCCACGCGGGGAGAGGATAACAGGCGTTGAGGAAGGCGCATGCGGCAAAAGTTACGGGAATTGCGGCAAAAATTACGGTTTTTCGACCGAGGGCTCAAGAACGGCTCAATCGCCATTTCGACGTTGGATTTCCGCCGGTGTCTTTCCCGTGGCTCTCTTGACGGCGCGCTCGAGGGTACGCCGGTCCCTGTAACCGGCGAACTCCGCCACCTGTTCGATGGAGTACCGTCCGCTCTCGAGCGCTCGGACCGCAAAGGCGGTTCGGTGCTCGCGCGTCCATTGGACGAATCTGAGGCCGACGCGTAGGTGGAACGTAGCCGAGAAGTGGTGTGGCTCGAGACCGGCGATCCGGGCGGCTTCCTTCAGAGTAAGATGCCGCGTACCGTGGGCACCGATCCATTGCTGTAGTATCCGCAGCCGATAGTGTGGTCTCAAGAGCTCGAATGTCGGAAAATCGGGCAGGGCGCGCTTGCGCTTCCGCCGGGTCGGTTCAGAAGAGCCATGCCGGGAATTGGAAGATCTCTGGTCCATCAGCGATCAACCCTATGCGGCGATGGTTCCCGACTATCGGACTCAGATTGCGCGCCGTCTCACGGGCGCTGTAGGCCGCCGGTACCAGACAGAGTGCGGTCCTCGGTGCCGCGCGCACCGTGATCGGTGTGCGGATGACTCAGGTGCCAATTTTCCGCTCCCTGGAGATCGGATCACACCGCCGCGCCGCGATGCGCCCGCCGCTCCCCCCGCCCCGTTGCCTTCTTCCTGCCCCGATATTGGGGCTTTGGGCCAGCCTTGGCGCCCGCGTTCGCTCATGTCCACTGCCCGTTCCTCAGCATTGCCTGTTCGATGTTGTTATGGTCTCTGGTGCTTCGTTGCACCGTCGTCGAATCATGCACAGATTGTGTTGTGTGTCAAGGGAATATGCAAGGGAACCACCCGGCAACCCGGGAGTGCAAGAGGGGGGTCTGAGTGGCTGCGCGGCTCGATGAGGGTCGAGCGCCCGGTCGAGGTCGGTCTATCGTTGACGTTTGGTATGCCGTGCGTGACGTCACCGATGATGGCCGCGAGTCGCTTGAGCGCATCCAATGCGCGTGCTGATTCAGCGCTTCAACAGCCGACCGTAGCGCGCGCATTGACTCCCTGAGGCTCCGGAGACGGACCTACCGATATCGAGCCGCGCTTTTGCAGAAGGCCCCGGCCGACGGACCGGGTGACTGATCCTGGCCGTGCCTTGTTGGTCGGCTGCCGAATTCCGCGAGGACACCGCTGTGCTTGGCGTCACCGTTGTTGGCGGTCGCGCAGAACGAGAGGGAGTGGGGCGTCCGGCGCGGCAGGGGCGATCCCTGCCCGGAGCCGGTCGGTTCCCGGGCCGCCTGGTATCAGGCAGGGGTATCGCCGACGAGGGTCGATGATCACCCGGCCGGTGTCCCACCGGGATCAGATCAGGGCCGATTGCGCTCAAGGTGGCTCTGGCGGGCTATCAGGTGGACCCTGCGCCGCAGGAAAGGGGGAGTCGGGGTCGTGCCCCTCGTCGGCCCACTTGGACATTTGGGGTTCTGTGTGAGCTTTATAGGCTCGGGCGGCGAGGCCGCCCGAGCCCGGGCAGCGGCCAGCACCGCCTGGTTCTCCGCGACGATTCTGGCGAGGTCGGCGGGGTCGCGGTAGATTTCGTACAGCGCGTGCGCGCCTCGATGGCCGCCCGTCCCGGGTCATCCATGCAGGTCTCGATCAGGGGAGATCGCCCCTCGGAGGGGCTATGGCTGGATCACAGGGCCATCCGGCGGGGCCTGGGCCGCCGGCATTTCGTGCGTCCGCGTCCTCTCACCGCCCGGTTTGGCGGTTACAGTTATACCTGAGACAGCCAAGGCGGCGGCGGGCGCCGCCGCGGAGCGCATCAGCACCCATTTGCGCAGGCGCGTGGCGGAACAGATTCCATGCCGTTCAAGCCATATGCCGACCGTGCGACGGCGGTGGACAACCAGGGTGGCGCGCTGCCCGTGCGCCGCAGCCCGCTGCTGGCGGGCTGGGTCCGGGTCGGGGTATTCACGCTCCTCGTCCGTTGCCCATATCCGCGCGCCGGTGCGCTCGGCCGCTTCGTGAAATTCCCGGAATTTACCGGCCCGCGCGTGCTGTGCGAGTGAGCGGAGCTCGGTGGGGGCATCGTCCGGCAACCGACGGCGGCACTCTCGCCACACGCCGAGCCGACCTTTGATGCCAAATAACTGCCAGCCGCGGATACCCCAGGTGGAGCGCCAGGCATCCACGCCAGTGAGATCGTCGCCGGTAATGTGCTGTCCGATCTTGCCGTCGCCGCAGGCGGCCGTCTTGGCCGAGTACGCCATGCAATACTTGACGGCGCCCTCGGCGGTTCGCGCACGTTCGATGCGCACAGCGGGACCGAGGTCGCCGAACACGGCGGTCAGGATGTCAGTGACCCGCTGCAGCTCGTCGTCGCGTATGAACTGTATCAGGTGCCAATGCACGCAGCCGTCGCTATGAGGCTCCACGAATCGGCCGCCGACGAAATCGATGCCCGCTTTTTTGGCGCGCGCCCGGGCGCGCGCCCAACGGCGGCGCAACTCACGCTGCCCAGCCACAGGCAAACTGCCGTCCCACTTCGCGCGGCCGAATTTCGGCGAGGGGTGCCAGGTCGCCGGCAATGTCAATGTGATGAAGTGTGGCCAACGACCCTGCGCAACCTCGTAGTCAACCATGCCGCGCGTCACCACGTGAAGCTCGGCGCGGCGTTGTCGAGGCTGGCGCACCACCTTCGCCAGCGGGATGGCCTCGCCGGTCTCGGTATCGACCACCAGAGTCTCATCCACCAATCGCTGATGTTGCTCCAATTGGTCAGCACGGCGGAAGCGGGCCAAGTGCGAGGCATAGCGCGCCTGATGCCCACGACAGCCTACGTGACCGGCAAGCAGCGCAGAGGCTTCCTCCGCCTGACGTACGCAGCGGCGCATATTGCGTCTCTCGCCGCGTAGCGCGGCGGTAGGATCCAGCCGCATCAACGTCGTGGGCGCGATGCCGTATCTGGCCTTGTAGGAGGACGCCCACAGCGATCGGCCGGATCGCCACAGGGTGGCGATCCGATGCTTGCCTTCGTCGCGGATGTCACGTTCCGTCCAGCCCTTGTGCCGCCAGCTCCAAGCGGTGACTCCGCACTCCATGACGCGGGCGAGACGGCGCAGCGATGCCCATCCCGCCTCGCGGGTCTCGGCGGGCTGCTCGCCCAGCCCAACGGGGATCTCGGCCGACCATTCCGTTTCTGCCCGCCACTGTCGCTCACTGACCGGTCCCTGACCCCGGTCATCCGGGGAGAGTGCGGCCTGTTCGTCCCACGCCGAATCTGAATCTGCTAGAGTACGATCGTCGTTGTAGCCAGCGCCGGTGGGACCACCTGCTACGACGCGCGCACTCGGAGGCCGGTTCGAGGTTGCTGCTTCACCCCAACCGGCCTTACTTTCTTGCGCCCACGGGCGCAAGATGCCGCTCGCCTACGTGGCGAGCCGCATCATCAGCGACAATTCAGATTGCGCGGACACATACGGCCCTTCGCCGTGCATGCACGGCGATTAGACCGGTGAGAGTCCGCATTGCAGCAAGTCTTAACGGGCCGATGCGTTCGGCTTTTTCCGCCCTGCTGGGCTGCACTCCGGGGAGGTCTGGGACGCAATGCCCTTGGTTCAACCCGGATGAGATTTCCCTATCACGAACGGTGTTCGGATGCCTCGATTCGTCGGCGGCCACAACTCCACGTCACCAGACTCATAGAGTTGGACACGACTGCGTGCGATCCCCATCCTCCTGCGGTACCTCAGTCCCTATGAAAGGCTGCGCACACGACGCGCCGGCGGCTGCTTCACATCTCCGACGCGGCCCGGAGCATACCGGGCGTTGCGTAAACCGTAGCGTCGACGGCGGTGGCGTGTCAAGCATGCGGAATGGCCGATGCCGCGCTACGATGTCCGTCGTAATGCTCGCCGGTTCGATGGTTGGCCGGTGAGACGGGAAATTACGCACTGGCTACGCACTGCCGGGCGTCCAGCCTATGATTATCGTCATTTGTGGCGGTCACCCTCTCCGCCATTTCCAAAACCACCTTCGAGAAGGGTGAGGGCAGTGAGCCTGAGCTAGGCGGACTCGCCCCTGCTTTCCCGGTCACCGACATGGCCGGGGCCGGCTCGCGACGGCTTGTCTCGGCATGCTACAGCGCTCCCTGGAGGAGCGGCCGCTTCTCCCGAGCCCGTACCTGGCGCGCGGAAAACCCCAGCACGAAGCACGCCGCGACGCACCAGGCGGAGAGCCAAAGCATCTGCTGCGGAAGCGAGATGCCCCTGTCGATGAGCGCGCCGGAGACGCCGGGTCCAAGTGCGGTCGCGAGCACCATGGCCGCTACGATGATCGCGCGGATACCGCCGAGATTCGCGAGTCCGTATACCTCCGGCCACAGAGCGCCGAACAGCGTCGAGGTGAAACCGCTGCTGATGCCGAGCAGGAACATGAAGACGTACACACCCCAGACGGGAGTGATCAGGGCCACCGCCGCCGAGGCGACCGCAAGCGGGATCAGATAGAAAGGCAGGAGCCGCAGAGCGCCGATCCGGTCGATCAGATGCCCACAGGCCAGTCCGAACACCACGGTCGTCACCGACATCACGGGAAACGCGGCTGCGAAGGCCAACGGATCGTAACCGCGCAGCGCGATGAGATAGTCCTGATGGAAGAAGATGACGGTCGAGATGAATGGCGGCGCCAAAGTGCCGAGGAGCAGCAGATAGAGGATCGGATCCCGTAGCACCTGCGCGCGGGTCCAGTCGCGAGCGGTGCGCCGGTCGCGCACTTTCGCCTCGTGCGACCTGGGGACCCGCTCGACCCGCAGCAAGGCCACGATCGCGGGCAATCCGACCAGCACGAGGAGGGCGGCCGAGGCGATCCACGCCGTCCGCCAGCTTCCGCTCGCCCTGCCGATCAGTACGACCAGCACCGGCAGGGCGGCGAGGCCCACCTGCTGGCCGATCACGATCAGCGCCATGGCGCGCCCCCGATTGGCGACGAACCAGCGGCCGGTCTCGGTGTAGGCCGTCTCCGTCATCATGCCCTGGCCGAAGAGCCGCAGCAGGTAAAGCGCGAGACCCAGGACCGCGACGTTGGGCGCGACCGTGATCAGCACGCAAGCCAGCGCGAATGCCGGCATGGTGAAGCGGACCACCTTCCAGCCGGGCATCAGATCGAGCGTGCGTCCGAGCCACGGCAGGCTGATCGCGCTCGCCAGCGTCGCCAGCATGTAGAGGCCGCCGAATCCGCCGCTGGACAGGTCGAACCTGGCACGCAACTCCTCGCCGGACAGGCCGATGAAGAAGGTCTGGCCGAAGGAGGAGAACATCGTGAGAAGAAAGGCGCCGGCCAGCCAGCGGGCATTGTCACGCAGGAACTGGAGTGTGTCGCGTCCGAAACCGGGCATGGGCTTCCTGCGGGGTGGGCGTTTGCATCGGGAATTATCGCATTCCCCGGGCGCGGGAATGCGCAAACCTGAAATGGGCCGGTCACCCTGGATCGCCGGCGCCAGCCGGCGCAGCCCGTCACCGGTTGGCGATGAAGTCGTCCTCCGCGAAGGAAACCGCCGCGATGATGCCGGCGGCCGGTATGCCGTCGAGCTCGCGCATGAGCAGGCGGCTGATGTCGTTGATCGGCGCGCGCCGGGCTCGCGGAACACGTGCCACCGGAGCGAGCGGCGCAGCGCCGGCATGCAGCCGAAGCTCCATCTGCAAGCCTCGAGCAGATCGGGTTGCGACGGATGTAACCCTCCCAGGATGTTGCCGCCGGAATCGTTGCCGGGCGTGCGTGCGCGGGATCCGCGTAGCGGCTATGCTGGTGTCCATGGGAGGCATCATCGAGATTTCAGGCGTATCCAAGACATACGCCTCGGGCTTCGTCGCGCTCAAGGAGATCAACCTTTCCATCCGCCGCGGCGAGATCTTCGCCCTTCTGGGGCCGAACGGGGCAGGCAAGACGACGCTCATCAGCATCGTTTGCGGCATCGTGCAGGCGAGCTCGGGACGCGTGGTAGTCGATGGACACGACATCGTCCGCGACTGGCGGGCGGCACGGTCCCTGATCGGGCTGGTGCCTCAGGAGCTGACCACCGACGCGTTCGAGTCGGTCTGGAGCACGGTCTCATTCACTCGCGGCCTGTTTGGATTGGGGTCCAATCCCGCCCACATCGAGAGCGTGCTGAGGGCGCTGTCGCTGTGGGACAAGAGAGACAGCCGCATCATGACCCTCTCCGGCGGGATGAAGCGCCGGCTGCTCATCGCCAAGGCGCTCGCCCACGAGCCGCGGATTCTATTCCTGGACGAGCCCACGGCGGGCGTGGACGTCGATCTTCGGCACGACATGTGGCAGCTCGTGAGCCGGCTGCGTGCCGAAGGGGTGACGGTCATCCTCACGACCCACTACATCGAGGAAGCCGAGGAAATGGCGGACCGCGTCGGCGTGATCAACCGGGGCGAGCTGGTCCTGGTCAGGGATAAGACCGATCTGCTGCACGAGTTCGGCAGCAAGCGCCTGTCCTTGCGCCTGCGCAGCCCCCTGGCCGAGCTGCCCGCGGCGCTCGCGCCGTGGCGGCTCGAGCTCTCGCCCGATGGCCGCGAGCTCACCTGGCTCTACCATGCCAGGGAGGCCGGGGCGGGAGTCGGGGATTTCCTCGAGAGAGTGCGTGCGGCGGGAATCGAATTCGCCGATCTCGAGACGTCCGAGAGCTCCCTGGAGGATATTTTCGTGAGCCTGGTGCGGGAGCGGTGATGAACATCGAAGCGGTGAGCGCGATCTACCGGTTCGAGATGGCCAGGGCCCGGCGGACTTTGATGCAGAGCATCGTCTCCCCGGTCATCTCCACCTCCCTCTACTTCGTGGTGTTCGGCGCGGCGATCGGCTCGCGCATCCAGAGCGTGGGCGGCATCAGCTATGGCTCGTTCATCGTCCCGGGTCTGGTGATGCTCTCGCTGCTCGGCCAGAGCATTTCCAACGCCTCCTTCGGCATCTACTTTCCCCGCTTCACCGGAACGATCTACGAGATTCTCTCGGCGCCCGTCTCGCCGGTGGAGATCGTGCTCGGCTACGCCGGCGCCGCCGCGACCAAGTCGGTGATCCTCGGCGCCATCATTCTCGCCACCGCGTGGATCTTCGTGCCGCTGCACGTGGAGCATCCGGTGTGGATGGTGGCGTTCCTGGTGCTGACCGCGGCGACGTTCAGCCTGTTCGGCTTCATCATCGGGATCTGGGCCGACGGCTTCGAGAAGCTGCAGATCGTGCCGCTGCTCATCGTGACGCCGCTGACCTTCCTCGGCGGCAGCTTCTACTCCATCGACATGCTGCCGCCGACGTGGCGCACGGTGGCGCTGCTCAATCCGGTGGTCTATCTGGTCAGCGGCTTTCGGTGGAGCTTCTATGGCATCGCCGACGTGAATGTGGGCGTGAGTCTGGGGATGACGGCGCTCTTTCTTGCGATCGCGCTGGTCATCGTGGGGTGGATCTTCCGGACGGGGTATAGACTGAAGACCTGAGGGTCTCGGGCAGATCGCCCGTCGGGTCTTCGCGTCCGAAAATGGCGCGACCGACCCGGGATCGTTGCGCAGAATGCGGTCTCGAGACGCTTCTCTCCTTAGTCAGGAACTCTCCCGTGGAAAACTCCGGCCAACTCGACGCTCGGGCGCTTGTTTACGTCGCAGTGGCGATGCTGACCTGGTCGTCGGCGTATGCCGCGATTGCATACGGATTGGACGGCGGGTTCACCCCTGGGGAGGTGGCGTTCTCGCGACTAGCGCTCGCCTCGCTCTGTTTCCTTATCTGGATGCGCATCCGCAGGTTGCCGCTGCCGCCCGCGTCCGCGTGGCCGCCGCTGCTCGCGCTCGGCGTCATCGGGCTCTCCATCTACCATCTCTGCCTCAATTACGCCGAGACTCGGATCCCCAGCGGCACGGCGGCCATCATCATCGCCCTCGCGCCGGCGGCGACGGCTGCGGCCTCGGCGCTTTGGCTGCGCGAGCGGCTGTCTGCACGCGCCGTCACGGGTCTGGTCGTGGCGCTGGGGGGCGTCGTGCTGGTGGTGCTGGCGAGCGGCAAAGGTGTGAGCTTCCAGCCGAAGGCGGCGCTGGTGTTGGTCAGCGTGCTGGCGAGCGCGATCTATTTCACACTGCAGAAGCCATTTTCGAGGCGATACGGGGCCGAGGTCGTCACCACCGTCACCATTTTCGGCGGCGCGCTCGGGGCGCTGCCTTTCGCCATGGGCCTGCCGCACGCGCTCATGACGGCGCCGCTCTCGCGCATGGCCGCTCTGGTCTGGCTGGGGTTGGCGCCGACCTTCCTCGGCTACCTCACCTGGAACATGGCGCTGCAACGGGCGAGCGTCAGCAAGGTGTCGAGCTTCATCTATTGCTCCACCCCCATCGCGCTGCTGATCAGCTGGGTGTGGCTCGGCGAGCGACCCGGCTGGATCACCTTGGTCGGCGGCGCGATCGTGGTGGGCGGAGTGATCCTGACCAACGCGCGCGGCGGCCGCGGGAGCCGCGCCGCGGCGGCCGCACGGACGACGCTGCGCGTCAGCCGCTCGAGCACCAGGACCTGAAGGCGCGCCGCCTGCCGTTAAAGAGGCACATCGATGGGTGTATCGGGCACCGGCTGGATGAGCGCTCCCGCTTGCAGCTGGCTGCGGATCAGCGGCAGTGGGTCGCCCGGCCGCTCGTGGCAAAATCGCCTCATGCAAAGCCCGCCTGCCAGGATCACGCGCAGCCTGGCCAGGGCGCTCTGGCTGCACGCACAGCGATTGGACAGACGCGCCGTTCGGCGCCGGTCCGACGGCGACACCTGCGGCCGTGCGCCACCTCGGGTACGTGCAGATCGACACCATCCATGTCATCGAGCGATGCCATCACCACATCCTGTACACGAGGGTCCCCGACTACCGCCGTGAGCACCTGGATCGGGCGCAGGCAGTGGAACTGCCGGTGCGGCAGTGGACCTGGATGATCAAGCGCCCGCCGCGGGCGCTGCGGGCCGGCATCGAGGCCGCGCTGCACTCGTTTGGGCGGTTCCAGCTGGCCGGATGACCGAGGTCAGGTGATCTTGATCGGAATGCCGGCCAGGAAATCGCGCTTGCCGAGCTCGACGCCGCAATGCCGGAGGATCGCGTACGCGGCGGTGAGGTGAAAGTAGAAGTTCGGCAGGACGAAGTGGTTGAGGTAGTCGGCGCCCCGCATATGCCCCATGTTCTGCGGGCCGAGCGGAAACGTCAGCTCACGGTCGCCGGCGCCGTCGATCTTCGCGCGCTCGAGCGTCTGCACGAAGGCGACGGTGCTCGCGATGCGCGCTTTGAGCTCCGCGATCGTTTTCTCGCTGTCCTCATGCTTCGGCGGCTCGATGCCCGCGAGCCGCGCGCCGCCGTTCTTGGCTTGATCACAGGCGATCTGCACCTGGCGCGCCAGCGGGAACATGTCGGGGAAGAGGCGCGAGCTGAGCAGCACCGCGGGGTCGAACCGCTTCGCCTCGGCGTAAGCCTCAGCCTTGTCGAGCATTGCCGACAGTGCGTTGAGGCCGATCTCGAAGGACGGAATCGCTGCGCGGGACATCGACATGGCGGGACCTCGATGGATACTCGGCGGGCTGCGAATAGTAGCGGATCGAGAGGGCATCCCGGCACCCGCGCCGGGGGCTCGGGGCAAGCGGACGGCCGCCGACGTTCCGCCAGCGCGGCTCGCTTCGCGGGAAGGGGTAAGATACGGCGCGATCATGTGTAGCTTCCAGATCACCGGCATAGATCACGTCGTGGTTCGGACGGCCGACCCCGCGCGAGCGCTCGCGTTCTACCGCGATGTCCTCGGACTGGTCGTGGAGCGGGAGCAGCCGGAGATCGGGCTCGTTCAGCTTCGTGCGGGCCGGTCGCTGATCGATCTGATTCCGGCCGATCCGGCGGCCATGGCGGACCCGGATAGACCCAACATCGATCATTTCGCGCTGGGCGTGGCTCCCTTCGGGGAGGCCGCCCTACGGGCCTACCTCACGGCAAAGCAGGTGCCGATCGTCGAGGCGGGGTTGCGCTATGGAGCGGGAGGAGAAGGCCTCTCGCTCTACGTACGCGATCCCGACGGCAACAAGGTCGAGCTCAAGGATGCATCGGGCGAGGGGGAACGGCGCGCGCCGGCCCCGGGCGCGCCCGATGCGGGGCCAGCCTAACGGCCGGCGCCGCCCCGCGCGCAGGCTCGCGCGGCCGCCGTCATCGGCGGAAGCTTCGGTGACCAGAGGCCGACGTTCCAGTTCCACTGCTCCTTCCTGGACGCCCAACGGCGGCAGACGACCGACTCGTTGAGCCGATACATCCCGGGCATGAGGTGCGTCGCCGGATGCGGCGCATTCGTGAAGTGCATGTAGGCGCCCCGCGATCCGAAGGCCGGCCAGTCCGGCTCGTGCACGGCCCGGGGCCGGCCGGTGCGCGCGAAGCTGCTCCAGTAGTCGAGCATCGCCTGCGAGAGCGCCACCTGCTGCGCCGAGGCCGGGATCTTCGGCCAGAGCGGCGGTGTGCCGTCGAGCGTGCCGAAGACGAAAGGCAGCTCGCTCGCGTGGAACCCGTGCAGTCCGGCATCGTCCTCGGCAGGGTAGCCGTGGTCGAAGAGGTAGAGGTAGGACGGCAATCCCAGCGCGGTCTGCCTCCGCACCAGGCGCTCCGCGGTCCATCCGTAGAGAGCGTCGCGCGTCGTTGCGAGGATGCTCTGCTCCATATCGCGGGCCGGGTAGAGCCGCAGGAACTGCGGCGCGAGATCGCCATAGCGGGCACGAATGACCGATTCGTATTCGGCGGCGCTGGCGGGAGCGCGCGGGGCGAGGATCATGAGGGAGCGGATCTCGCCGCTATTGAAGCCGGCGAGAATCGGCACGCGGGCCTCCTCGCCCTTCGCGAAGGCGGTGACCATCTGATGCGGGAATACGTGTCCATCGACGGTGCCCCAGGGTCCGAAACGGGCGGCAGCGGCGGCGTTGGTCAGCTTGCCAGGAGGTATCGCGCGCAGGGCGGCGAGGTTGGGCGCGTGCAGCGCCGCAGCGAGCTGCAGGCCACTTTGCTCCGCGGAGGGCATGCCGTAGCGACTGACCTTCAGCGAAGGCATGGAGACCATGTAGCCGCTCTCCACGATGCCTTTCGCGAAGAGGCCGCGCGCCTCGGGCGACACCATCAGATACATGACGCTCAGAGCGCCTGCGGATTCGCCCGCGATGGTCACGTTGGACGGATCGCCGCCGAAGGCGCCGATGTTGCGCCGCACCCATTTGAGCGCCTGAATCTGATCGAGCAGGCCGTAGTTCCCCGAGACGCCCTGCGGCGATTGCGCGCTCAGCTGCGGCAACGCCAGCCACCCCAGCACGCCCAGGCGGTAGTTGATGCTGACCACGACGATGCCGCGCTCGGCCAGCTGCGCGCCGTCATAGAGCGGATCGCGGCTCGCGCCGCCCCAGAGGGCACCGCCGTAGATCCAGAAGAACACCGGCGCGTGGTGCGCATTGGCCGGCGCCCAGATGTTGAGCGAAAGGCAGTTCTCGCTCATCGGCATCGGCCGTTCCCAATAGACGCTCGGCGGGCCCTCGGGCTGGTAACACGCCGGGCCGAACGCGGCCGCCTCGCGAACGCCGTGCCACCGCGCTAGCGGCACGGGCGCTCTCCAGCGGAGCGGTCCGACCGGCGGCTCTGCGTACGGGATGCCCTTGAAGACCCGCAAGTCGCCTTCCACGACACCCCGCAGCCGCCCTGCGGGAGGATCGACCGTGGGGGCAGTCTGGCGCAGAGCGTTCGCCGGCGCGGCCGGACCGTGGGCCGCGTATGAGGGGGCCATCGCGAGGAGGCAGGCGGCCGCGCCGGCGAGTACGCCGATACGTCGAGTCAGCATCATGGGGCAGTGCTCCCGTTGGGGCGGCTCTCCCGCTTGAGGACGCGGGCCAGCCACAGAAAGATCAGGATCGCGACGACATAGAACGGTGTCATCGAATACAGCGCGAGCTGCAGGGAGTGCTGCGGGTGGCTCGCATGCAGGAAGTCGCTCGCGGCGCCGACGTAGGTCGGGCCGAGGCCGAGGCCGATGAAGTTCATGACGAGCAGCAGCAGGGCCCCCGCCATCACGCGCTGATCCGGACGCACTTCCTCCTGGACGAGCGCGATCGAGGAGGCCAGATAGAAGTAGTTGAGGAACATCGGCGCGATGAGGAAGATCAGCGACAGGCGCCAGGACGGCGCCCAGACGAATCCCACGTAGAACGGGATCGCGAGCGCGAGCGACACGGCGGGCAGCGTGGCATAGGCCGTGCGCGAGCGGCGTACGAAGTGATCGAGCATGCGCCCGGAGACCAACATGCCGGCGCTCATCGCGATGCCCACCACCAGGGCGTAATAGACCGCGACCTGCTCGAGCGTCATGCCCTTCTCGCGCATGAGGAAGAGCGTGGTGAAGTTGCCGACGCCGTAGGTGACGAGCTGCGTGGCTCCGCTGCCGAGTGCGGCAAGCACCAGCGTCGGCCGCGAGAAGAACATCCTCACGGTGTCCCGGAACCGCGTCGGTTCCGAAGCCGCCGCCGCGGGAGTCCGGTCGAGGCCCCCGCGAGGCGGCTCGCGGATGATCAGCCGGACGGCGACGGCAGCGACGATTCCGATCGCGCCGATGGCGAGGAATGCTACGCGCCAGTTGAACGCGGCGGCGATGGCGGCGCCGAAGGCGATGCCGAGCGCCGCGCCGATCGGCGGCCCCAGGTTGTAGATGCCGAGGGCGGCGCCGCGCCGGCCGGGTGGAAAATAGTCCGTGATGAGGGCGTAGGAGGGCGGTACGCCGCCCGCCTCACCGACCCCCACCAGCATGCGCGAGAGGACGAGTCGCGGGTAGGTGGTGGCGAGGCCGCAGCCCGCGGTCGCCAGGCTCCAGACCGCGCAAGCGGCGGAGAGAACGTTGACCCGGTGGGTCTTGTCGGCGAGCCAGCCGATCGGGATGGCGATGAAGCAGTAGAAGAACGCGAAGTAGAGGCCGGCGATCAGCCCGAGCTGTCCGTCGGAGATGTGCAGCGAGTCTTCGATGGGCTTGGCCAGAATGCCGAGGAGCGAGCGATCGAGGAAGTTGAGCACGTACACGGCGCAGAGCGTGTAGAGGACGACCCGGGCGCGCCTCGAGGTGACGGCATGCTCGGCGCCGGGGGCGGATGCGGCGGCAGGCATTGCGTTCATTTTCACGCTCACACCCGCTCGAAGATTGCCGCGATGCCCTGTCCGCCGCCGATGCACATCGTGGCGAGGCCGTAGCGCCCTTGGCTGCGGTGCAACTCATGGACGAGCTTCGTGACCAGAATGGCGCCGGTGGCGCCGACGGGGTGTCCCAACGCGATCCCCCCGCCATTGGGGTTCGTTCTCGCCGGATCGAAACCGAGCTCGGACGATACGGCACAGGCCTGGGCGGCGAAGGCTTCATTCGACTCCACCACGTCGAGATCCGCGACGCGAAGTCCGGCCCGCGCGAGCGCCCTCTGTGTCGCGGGTACCGGGCCGATCCCCATGTAAGCCGGCTCCACGCCCGCATGTCCGTAGGCGACCAGGCGCGCCGTGGGCTCGAGGGCGTAGCGCTCGACCGCCTCGGCACTCGCGAGCAGCACGGCCGCCGCGCCGTCGTTGATTCCCGAGGCGTTGCCCGCCGTGACGGTGCCTCCTTCACTGCGAAAGATCGGCCGCAGCTTGGCGAGGCTCTGCGGCGTGCAGTCGCGCCGGACATGCTCGTCCACGGTGAACTCGCTGACCTCGCCGCGGCTCTCGAGGGGTATGGGCAGGATCTGGCTGGCGAACCGCCCTTCGGCGAGGGCGGTCGCCGCGCGGCGCTGGCTTTCCAGAGCGAGCTCGTCCTGCCGCTCCCGCGAGATGCCGTAGCGCGCGGCGACGTTCTCGCCCGTCACGCCCATGAGCACGTTCTCGAATGGGTCGGTGAGCGAGCCGTTGAGGGCATCCACCAGCGCTGTGTCTCCCAGCCTGTGGCCCCACCGTACCGCGGGCGCGAGAAAGGGAGCGCGGCTCATGACCTCGGCGCCGCCTCCCACCGCCAGCTCGCAATCGCCGAGCATGATTCCCTGCGCCGCGCAGAGGACCGCCTGCAGGCCCGAGCCGCAGAGCCGGTTGACCGTCAAAGCCGGAACGCCGGACGGCAGACCCGCTCCCAACGCGGCGATTCTGGCGAGATAGGCATCTCGGGGCCCGGTGGGGATCACCTGCCCGAAGACCACGTGGCCGATCTGCGCCGCATCGGCGCCGGCGCGGCGCACGGCCTCCCGTGTGACCCGAGCGGCGAGGTCCCCGGGCTCGCAGCGGCGCAGGGAGCCGCCGAAGGCGCCGATGGCGGTGCGCACCGCGCTGATGACGAAAACTTCGGTCACGACTTCACTCCCGGCGGATGCTCACGGGCCTGCGCCGCCTCGAACCGGTATTGCTCGAATCCGGTGGCGGGCACGATCTCGCCCGCGCGGTCCGCGATGCGATTCCACTGCTCGAGGATCTGCTCGGCGGCGTGCTCCTCGTCGGGTAGATACACGCCCTGCGTCATCGTGACGTGAGCGAGCTTGAAGCTGCCCGCGCCGGCCAACAGGATGCACTTGTTCGGCGCCCGCTCGCTCGCGAGCGCGACCACCGCCGGGCTGACCCGCTGCGGCTCGAGCGCCGCGAGCTCCTCGGGCGACCAGAGCTCGCCCGTCATCTGCGTCGCGGCGCTCGGCGCCAGGCAGTTGACGCGGATGCCGTAGCGCTCGCCTTCGAGCGCGAGCGTCTGCATCAAGCCGACGAGGGCCATCTTCGCCGCCGAGTAGGCGGTTTGCCCGAAGTTGCCGTAGAGCCCGGAGGAGGAGGTCGTCAGCACCACGCGGCCGTAGCCGCGCTCTTTCATGTGCAGCCACACGGCCCGCGTGCAATTGACGGAGCCCATGAGGTGAACGTCCATGACGAGACGGAAATCCGCCACGTCGAGCTTGGCGAAGGTGCGGTCGCGCAGGATCCCGGCGTTGTTGACGAGGATGTCCACCTGTCCCCAGCGGCGCAGCGCCGCGGCGAGCATGCGGTCCACCGCCGCTGCGTCCTGCACGTTCGCGCAGTCGGGAAGGGCTTCGCCCCCGAGCTGCGCGATCTCGGCGCAGACCTGCGCGGCGGCGGCGCCATCGAGGTCGTTGACCAGAACCCGCGCCCCGTGGCGCGCCAGCGCCAGGGCGTGCGCCCGGCCCAGCCCGCGGCCCGCGCCGGTGACAATTGCGACGCGATCGGCCAGTAAGCCCTGCATATGTGCTCCTCGTCCCCCAGCGGGCGGCATGTGCCGTCCCCTACATTAACTCATGTGTGAATTAACTTGACAAGCCGCAGCCGGGGCGACGGCGGTGGTAGTCTTTGCGCCGGCAGTCCCGCTCAGCGAAGGTGGCAACGATGCCGAGACGTCCCGCGAACAAGCACAAGCCCCGCACCAAGGCGGAGCAGCGCGCCGAAACGCTCGAGCGGATCCTGGACGCCGCGGAGCACCTCTTCTCGAAACACGGACTGAACGGGGTGACCCTGCGCGATGTTGCCCAGAAGGTCGGCGTCCATACCTCGCTCATGCACTACTACTTCGTCGACAAGCGGCGGCTGTTCGAGGCGGTGTTCACCCGGCGCGCCGGCATCACGAGCAGCCGCCGGCTGGACGCCCTGGATCGATACGATCGCGAATGCGGCGGTGCGCCGACGGTGGAGGGCGCGCTGCGCGCCTTCCTCGATACCGATCTCGATCTCTACGGCAACAGCGGCGAAGGCTGGAAGAACTTCGCCGCATTCGCCGCCCAGGTGAGCAATTCCACCGAAGGCGCCGCCATGATGGACCTGCACTTCGATCCGGTGGTCCTCAAGCTGATCGGAATCCTGAAGAAGGCATTGCCGGGGTGCTCCGATGCCGACATCTTCTGGGGCTACGACTTCGTCACCGGGGCATTCATGCACACCCTGGCGAGGACCGGCCGAATCGACAGGCTGTCGGGGGGCGTGTGCAATTCGGATGATTTCGCCGCCGTGAAGGAGCGGATCGCGAGCTTCATGGCGGCGGGGTTCATCGCGCTGTGCTCGAAGTCCGCGAGGCAGGGCCCGGCGCGCAAAAAGGCGCCGCGCTAGCCGCAAGATTCGCCGCCTCCGAGAGCGCCGCCGCGGGTGCGAGCGGCGGCTATTTCTTCTTCACGGATTCCCGATACGCCGCGGCAAATGCCTCGACGAACGTATGCGGCAGGTGGCCGGCCGGCATCTCGATGAGATTGCGGTAGAAGGTGGTGAAGAGCTCCCAATACTGGGCCTTGTCGGCCGAGCGCGCCTTGCCGCGGCGGGCGGCCCGCTCGAAGCGGGCCTCCAGCTCCGCCGGGTCCAGCCGGTCCAGGAACTCGATCAGGGCGGCGCGCATCGCCTGCTCGATCGCCTGCTCGTGAGCCTTCGCATCGCCGACGGCCTCCCGCAGCCACTGCACGGCATCGACGCTGCGGCTCTCGTGGCGCACCAGAAGCTGCAACAGCAGCTCATCGACGGTCGCGCGCCCCAGGGAGGGCCGTGGATCGTCGGGCTCCGGCGGCGGCGGCACCTCGATACGGAAGCGGTCGCGGATCTCGCTGCAGGAGCGCTCGAGGTCCTTCAGACCCACGAGCGCCTCCCGCAGAAGCTGTCCGGTGAGGTGCAGCAGGCGCGTCTGCGCTTCCGCCGGCAGCTTCTCGGGGTCGAGTCCGGCGCCCCGGCAGAAGGCCTGCAGTCCCGACTGCACATCGTAGAGCGCCGGGGGGCTGGCGCCGCGAGAGTCCCGGCCGGCCGCCTTGGCGAGCCGTGCGATGCGCCGCGCGATGGAATCGTCGCTCGGATCGGGCGCCTCGCGAGGGCTCGAGCGCCCGGCCGGCGGTACGGCCGCGCGCTGGGCACGTGCGGGAGCGAGGACCTGACCGTAGGCGTTCACCGGCTGAAAGCGGCCCGAGCCCGCGGAGTCGCTCACCAGCAGCTCCTCGAGGTCGAGCACGGCGCCGATGTCGGTCTGTGCCGCGCGCCCGATCGGATGCAGCGCATGGATGCTGGTCGGGACCGCCGCGGCATGGTCGAGCTCGAGAATCTCGGGTACCGTCTCGCTCTCCATGGCGACGACGATCTGGTAGTCCCCGAGCCGCAGCACATCGCCGTTCTTCAGCCGATAGCCGGTCGAGCCCAGCTTCACGAGGGCCTCGGGCTGGTCATTGACGAACACGCCGTTGGTGCTCAAATCCTCGAGATAGAAATGTCCGTCGCGGAAATGCACGCGGGCGTGGTGCGCGGACATGTAGCGCAGCGGGTCCGGCAGCACCCAGTCGTTCTCGCTCGAGCGTCCGATCGAGCCACCGCTCACGCCGAAAACGACGGTATGGCGATCAGCGAGCTGCCGCCGATGATCGCTGACGACGCGCAGGCGAAGCGACATGGTGCCCCGAAGTCAAGTGGCCTTTGCTGCGAAAACCCGAGCCATTGCAGCGGACGCGGCAGCTTCCCCGGCGCGCCCGGCAATATAATGGCCGCTCCACACTAGCAGCGCGCCTCCCCCGAGCCATGGCAGCCAGTCACATTTTCCGCATCATGTTCGTGAACCAGGGCAAGGTTTACGAGGTCTACGCCCGCAAGGTCGGCCACGGCGATCTGTTCGGGTTCATCGAGGTCGAGGAACTGGTCTTCGGCGAACGCTCCTCGGTGGTCCTGGACCCCGCCGAGGAGCGCATCAAAGGCGAGTTCGCCGGGGTCAAGCGCACCTTCCTGCCGCTGCACTCGGTGCTGCGGATCGACGAGGTCAAGAAGCAGGGGGTGAGCAAGATCACGACGCTCGAGGGCGGCGCCAATGTGAGCCAGTTCCCCATGCCCCTGTTCTCGCCCCCGACGGGGGAGAAGAAATAGATGCGGCTGCTCGCTCTGCCCGGCGGTCGGGCGCTCTCGGGCTTTCGCATCGAGAAGCTTCTCGCCCGGATTGCCGCGGTCGAGCCGGAAGTGACCGGGCTCGCCGCGCGCTTCATGCATTTCGCAGCGCTGGTCCGGCCGCTCACCGAGGGGGAGCAGCGGATCCTGGGCCAGCTGCTGACTTACGGACCGCGCGCCGCGGTGCAGGGCGGCGAGGGCGAGCGGCTCCTCGTGGTGCCCCGCGAGGGGACGATCTCGCCCTGGTCGAGCAAGGCGACCGACATCGCGCACGTCTGCGGCCTCGCCGCCGTGGAGCGGATCGAGCGCGGCATCGAGTACCGGATCGCGGCCCCCCGGCCGCTCGGGCCCGAGCGGCTGGTGCGGATCGCGCCCGCGCTGCTCGATCGGATGACCGAAACGGCGCTGCTCGATGATGCGCAGGCGGGACGGCTCTTCGGCCACTCGGCGCCGAGACCCGTACAGCGGATCGCGCTCGCGGGCGGGGCCGCTTCGCTGGAGGAGGCGAACCGCGCGATGGGTCTCGCGCTCTCCGCGGATGAGATCGAGTATCTGCTCGAGAGCTTCCGTCAGCTCGGCCGCGACCCGACGGACGCCGAGCTCATGATGTTCGCGCAGGCGAACTCCGAGCACTGCCGCCACAAGATCTTCAATGCGCGCTGGATCATCGACGGCCGTGAGCGGGACGAATCGCTCTTCGCGATGATCCGCCATACGCACGCCAGCCATCCGCAGGGTGTGCTCTCGGCCTATCGCGACAATGCGGCGGTCATCGAGGGCAACGAGGGGTGGCGGTATTTCCCCGACCCGAGGAGCGGCGCCTATCGCGCGAGCCGCGAGTCCGTAGACATCCTGATGAAGGTCGAGACGCACAACCACCCCACCGCGATCTCGCCGTTCCCCGGGGCCGCCACCGGCTCGGGCGGGGAGATCCGCGATGAGGGTGCGACGGGCCGCGGCGCGCGGCCGAAGGCGGGCCTCACCGGCTTCTCGGTCTCGAGCCTGCGCATTCCGGATTACGCGCGGCCGTGGGAGCCGCCCGCGGCCGCCCCCGGGCGCATCGCCTCGGCGCTCGAGATCATGCTCGAGGGGCCGATCGGCGCCGCCTCCTTCAACAACGAGTTCGGCCGGCCGGCGATCTGCGGCTATTTCCGCACTTTCGAGCTCGCGGCGCCGGGGGACGGGCCGGGACGGGTCCGCGGCTACCACAAGCCGATCATGGTCGCGGGCGGCCTCGGCAACATCCGCCGGCCGCATGTCGAGAAGTCCGAAGTGCCCGTCGGCGCGAAGCTCATCGTGCTCGGCGGCCCCGCCATGCTCATCGGCTTGGGCGGCGGGGCGGCCTCCTCGGTCGGCAGCGGCGCCTCGAGCGCCGATCTCGATTTCGCCTCCGTGCAGCGGGGGAACGCCGAGATCCAGCGCCGGGCGCAGGAGACGATCGATGGCTGTTGGGCGTTGGGTGAGGACAACCCGATCCTTCTCATCCACGACGTCGGCGCAGGGGGCCTCTCGAACGCCGTGCCTGAAGCCGTGGCGCACAGCCAGCGAGGCGCGCGCATCGATCTGCGCGCCATCCCGAGCGCGGAGCCCGGCATGTCGCCGCTCGAGCTCTGGTGCAACGAGGCGCAGGAGCGTTATGTCGTCGTCGTGGCGCCCGAAGCGCTTGCGACCTTCGGCGCCATCGCCGAGCGGGAGCGTTGTCCGTACGCGGTGATCGGGGACATCGACGGCACCGGCCGCCTGACGGTCGCCGACCCGCTCCTCGGCGGCGAGCCGGTGGACATGCCGCTCGAGGTTCTGCTCGGGAAGCCGCCGCGCATGGTGCGGGACGTGCGCAGCGCCGCGCTGGCGCCGCGGCCGCTCGATCTCGGGCGCATCGAGCTGCGCGAGGCGGTCTATCGGGTGCTGCGCCTGCCCGCGGTGGCCGACAAGACATTCCTCATCACCATCGGCGACCGGACCGTGGGCGGCATGGTGAGCCGCGATCCGCTCGTCGGGCCCTGGCAGGTCCCGGTGAGCGATGTGGCGGTCACGGTCACCGACTATCGCGGCCACGCGGGAGAGGCGATGGCGATGGGCGAGCGTACGCCCGTGGCGGTGCTCGATGCACCTGCCTCGGGACGGCTCGCCGTGGGCGAGGCCATCACCAACATTCTGGCCGCGGACGTCCCGTCGCTGGGCCGCATACGCCTGTCCGCCAACTGGATGGCGGCGTGCGGCGAGCCGGGCGAGGACGCGGCGCTCTACGAGACGGTGCGGGCTGTCGGCAAGGATCTGTGCCCGGCGCTGGGCATCGCCATCCCGGTGGGCAAGGATTCGCTGTCGATGCGCACCCAATGGCACGATGGGGAACTGCAGCGCAGCGTCATTGCGCCCGTATCGCTCATCGTGTCCGCCTTTGCACCGGTCGATGACGTGCGCCGCACCTGGACGCCGGCGCTGCATGTCAAGGACGGCCCGACGGCACTCTGGCTCATCGACCTCGGCGCGGGCCGGAATCGGCTCGGAGCATCCGCCCTCGCGCAGGTGTATGGCGAGCTCGGCGCGCAGCCGCCCGATCTCGACGACAGCCAGCGGCTGGTGCGGCTCGCCGCGGCGCTGGCGGAGCTCAGACACGCGGGCCTCGTGCTCGCCTACCACGATCGCTCCGACGGCGGCTTGCTCGCGACCCTGCTGGAAATGGCGTTCGCCGGCCATTGCGGCCTCGACGTCCGGCTGCCGGCGCAGCGGGGATCGGCGGTGGCCCAGCTCTTCGCGGAGGAGCTCGGCGTCGTGGTGCAGATCGCGGCCGCCGACGAGGGCAAGCTGCGCGAGATCCTCGGGCGCCACGGGCTCGCGGCTCTGGCGGTGAGCGTGGGCGCGCCCGTGCAGGATCTGCGCATCCGAATCCACGTCGGCCCCGAGCGGGTGATCGATGAGTCCTGGACGGAGCTGCGCGGCGCGTGGTCCGAGACCTCCTGGCGGATGCGCCGGCTGCGCGATGATCCGCAGTGCGCCGACGAGGAGTATGCGGCGCAGACCGCCGCGGCCGACCCGGGGCTCGATGTTGCATTGCGCTTCGATCCCGAAGAGGACGTCGCGGCGCCCTACGTGTTGCGCGGTGCGCGGCCGAAGGTGGCCGTGCTCAGAGAGCAGGGCGTCAACAGCCACACCGAGACGGCGGCGGCCTTCGAGCAGGCGGGCTTCGCTCCCTACGACGTGCACATGACTGACATCGTGTCCGGGCGCCGCCGGCTGGCGGAGTTCACCGGACTCATCGCCTGCGGCGGGTTCTCCTACGGCGATGTGCTCGGGGCGGGCGAGGGCTGGGCCAAGTCCATCCTCTTCAACGACGCGCTGCGCGAGCCATTCCAGCGCTTCTTCGAGCGGCCGGAGACCTTTGCCCTCGGCGTCTGCAACGGCTGTCAGATGTTCGCCGCGCTGAAGAGCATCATTCCCGGAACCGATCACTGGCCGCGCTTCGTCAGCAACCGCTGCGAGCAGTACGAGTCGCGCTTCTCGCTCATCGAGGTCCTGCGCTCGCCCTCGGTGCTGCTCGCCGGCATGGAGGGCTCGTTCCTGCCGATCGCGGTGGCGCACGGAGAGGGGCATGCCGAGTTCGAGTCTCCGACCGCGGCCGAGGAGTGCGTGAGCCGCGGTCTGGTCGGCTTCCGTTACGTCAACCACGACCGCAGTGTCGCCACCCGCTATCCTTTCAATCCCAGCGGCTCGCCGCTCGGAATCGCGGCCCTGAGCAATCTCGACGGCCGGGTGACCATCACGATGCCGCATCCGGAGCGGTCCTTCCGCTACGTGCAGAACTCCTGGCGGCCGCGCAATGCGGGCGAGTACAGCGGCTGGATGCGGCTCTTCAGGAATGCGAGGCGCTTCGTCGGCTGACGCCTCCTCGGCCGCGTCTCAGGCCGCGGGGACGGCCCCGGCAGCCTGCCCCCTGACTTCCGGGCCAATTGCGGCCCAGGCATCGCGGATCTCCTTCAGAAGTCCCGAGACCTCTTTGACGGCGGCCGCGTCATTGTTGAGATTGGCGTGCACCACGCGGCGCGCCATGTACTCGTAGAGATCGCTCAGGTTGTGCGCGAGGGAGCCGCCCTGCTGCAGGTTGAGGCTGCCGCGAAGCTCCGCGAGCAGGATGACCACGCTGTGGAGCAGGCTGGCCTTGCGTGCGCCGTCGCCCCTTTCGATGCAGGAGGCCGCCGACACCAGGCGGCCGAGGGCGGCATCGAAGAGCGCCAGCACCATCGAGTGCGGGTCCGCGGTCGCCGCGATGCCGTGAGCCTTCACGCTTCGATATGCGGCGACTTTCGATTGGCTGTAGAGGTTCACGTTTCGAGGCCTTGAGCGTAGATGCCCACTGTAACGGCCCGAAACCCGTCAACTTGAGCCGTCCGCCGCTTCAGCCGCTCGAGCTGGGTGCGTTCGGCAGCGTCGCGAACGCCTGGGTCAGGTACGAGGAGGTGCTCTGAAGCTGCGACAGCAGCGCATTGAGGGATGAGTACTGCTGGGTGAGGCTGGCCTGCAGCGAGCTCATCTGCTGGCTGAGCTTCTGGCTCTGCTGGGTCAGGGCGTTGTTCTGCTTGACCAGCGTCTGACTCAACGAATCTATCGGCCCCCCGCTCGCGAGCTCATTGGTGAGGGCCGTATTCAGGCTCGTGGCGACGCCGCCGGCGCCGCTGAAGAGATTGCTTACGGCGGTGAAATTCGAGCTCAACGCCGCGGAAAGGGTTGCGGCGTTCACGCTGAGGGTGCCGTCGCTCTTGCTCGTGATGCCGATGCTGGCCAGTGTGTTGTAGGTCGATGATCCGGTCTTGACCACGCTGTGGAGCGCGGCGCTGATCTGGCTCTGGGCGCCCGACAGCACGGGGTTGCCCAGCAGCGGGCCGGCGGTGTTCGTGGTCGCATCATAGCTGCCGAGCGATGAAAAAGAGCTCTGCAGCGTATTGTAAGCGCTGACGAACGCCTTGATGTTGCCCTCGATGGTGGAGGTGTTGTCCGCCACGCTGAGAGTCGCCGGCGATGACGTGGGGGCCAGGAGGCTCAGGGTGACCCCGCTCAGGGCGCCGGTGACGGTATTGCTGGGGCTCGTGTAGCTCACACCCGCGATGGCGAAACTCGCGTCCTGGGCCGCGCTCTGCTGGGTGTAGTTCGCGCCACCGGAAGCGTACGTCAAAGCGCTGAGGCCGTTGCCGCCGTCGGTCTCGGACACCGTGATGGTGTTCGAGGCTCCCGTCATGGAAGAGGTGAGCACCAGATGCGCGCCGCTCGTGCCGGTGACGACGCTCGCCTGGATTCCCGGGTTCCCGCTCGCGGAATTGATCGCGGCGGCAATGCCGGACAGGGTGTTGTTGCTGCTGCCGATGGTGACGGAGAAGTTGCCGCTACCCAAGGACAATTGCAGCGTTCCGGTGCCCGCGGTGGCGGAGCTGCTGCTGTAGGCGGTGCTGGAGACGAGCTGTTGCGCCTGGGCCAGCTGGCTCACCGAGACGCTGTAGGATCCGAGGGTGGCGCCGGAACCGGCAACGGCCGTGAAGGCCGTGTTGTCGCTGCTGGTGGCGCCGAGCGATGCGAACGCGGTCGCCGAGTCGAGCGAGCCGAGTGAAGACTGGAATGTCGATAGCGAGCTTTTCAACTGCCCGACGGCGGAGATCTCCGAGGTGACCGCCTGGGTCTGGTGCTGGATGAGGGCTTCCTGCGGCGCCTGGGTCGCGGCGACGAGCTGGGAGACGAGCGATGCGACGTCGATGACCGAGCCGCCGGCGGCTCCGGCGCTCGAGCCGCTGGCGATCGAAACGGGAGAAGTATTGGACATCTCAGATGCTCCGCTTGGCCAATGCCCGCGGGCGGGGCCTTGCGGCACCCGCCCGCGGGAGCTTCCCTTGCGGCTTTCGCCTCATCCCATTACGCGTGGCATCCTTACGGCAGCTTCTGCAGCAGCGTGAGGATGTTCTGCGGGATCGTGTTCGCCTGGGCCACCATCGCCGTGCTCGCCTGCTGCAGGATCTGGTTCTTCGACAGATCCGAAGTCGCCTGAGCGTAGTTCGTGTCCACGATCTGGCTCTTGGCGGACGAGAGGTTGGTCGCATCCGTCTGCAGGCCGGTGATGGCCGCCTGGAAGCGGTTCTGGTAGGCGCCAAGCTGGGCGCCGGTCGTCGCGACCTGCTGCAGCGCCTGGTCGATCGCCGTCAGGGCCGTGTTGGACGAGGCGACCGAGGTGACGCTCAGCGTGGAGACCGCGTTGCCGGTGGAGCCGATCGCGACGCCGGTGCCGGCGAGGCCGCCGCCTGTGAACGAGAGGCTTCCGGAGACGCCGCTCGGGGCGACGTAGTTGACGTTGACCGTGCTGGTCGTCACGACCGCGGTGGCGCCAGATATGGTTCCCATGCCGTAATCCGCGGCCACGGAGGCTGTCGCGCCAGCGCCGGCGGTGAACGTGGCGGAAATGTTGCGGCCGTCCGAGGCGCTGAGGGTGATGCCGCCGCCGTTCGAAGTCGCGGAGACCCCGGTGTCGGCGGATACCGCGTTGATGGCGGAGACGGCGTTCGCGACGTTCGACGTCGCATTCCCGGTGTTCGTGACGGAAATGTTGATCCCGTTGATGGCGATCGTATCCACGTTGCCCGCGCTGCCGGTGTCGGCCGCGCCAGTGCCCACCGCCGAGGTTGCATTGGCGGTAGCCGTGAGACCCTGTACCCCGCCGGCGTTGATCGCAGCCGCGACCGCCGAGGCGTCCGTGGCGACGTTGGAGCCGAGCGAGATGGTGCCCGCGCTGCCGGCCGTCACGCTGAAGGCTCCCGCGGCGCCGTTGGTGATGGCGAGATTCTGCTCGTTGACGCCCGTGTAGGCGCCGAGGGCGCTGGTCTGCATGCTGGCGACGGAAGCCACGGTGATCGTGTTGCCGACGTTCGCGCCGATCTGGAACGTCTGGCCGCTGAAGGAGCCATCGAGGAGCTTCACGCCGTTGAACGAGGCGGTCTGGGCTACCTGCTGGATGTCGGCGCTCAACTGGTTGAACTGCTGATTGAGGTCGGCGCGGTCCTGGGCGCTGTTCGTGGCGTTCAGGGACTGCACCGCGAGATCGCGCATGGTCTGCAGGTTGTTCGTGATCTCGGTCAGCGCGCCCTGGGCGGTCTGGGTCAGCGAGACGCCGTCATTGGCGTTGTTGATCGCGGTGTTCAGGCCGTTGATCTGCGAGGTCATGCCCTGCGCGATCGCGTAACCGGCGGCGTTGTCCGCGGCGGTATTGATCTGCAGGCCGGAGGACAGCTGCTGCAGGGCGGTGGTCAGGCTATTGCCGGAAGTCGTGAGACTGTTCTGGGCAATGAGCGAGTCGATGTTCGTATTTAGGACGAGTGACATGGGTCAAGGACTCCTGATGGTTCTCTCAGGCGCCGGACACCCGTCCGTCGCGCTGTCGTGGGTATTTATCGGTGCGTCGCGGTGGAACTTGAACGGCCGCGGTCGGGGATGGCTAAAGTGCGGACTGCGTCACAGGAGACGCCGTCCTCACGAGACGTAGTTGAACAGGGAGAGCTTCGAGAGCGAGGCATAGGACTGCTCGGCGGCCTGCAGGGCGATCTCCTCACTGCTCAGCCGGGTGGCCGCGGCGGCGTAATCGGTGTCCTGAATTTTTGACACCGAGGTCTGCAGGGCCGTCTGCCGGCTCTGGGCCGACGATTGCGAGGCCGTCACCGCATTGATGCGCCCGCCGACGGACGCCTGGACGGTGCCGAGATTGTTGAGCGCCGCATCGATCTGCCCGAGCGATTGGCTGATCTGCGTAGTGACCTGGGCTGTGCTGAGCGTCGAGGACTGCAGGGTGGTGATGAGGCCGGAAAGGGTGGCGAAGGCGCTCGTGTGTCCGGCGGGGGCGACAGTGAACGTGTCATTGGCCGCGGGCGTGCCGCTCAATGCGACCTGGATCCCATTGAAGGAGATCGTCCCGCCGGTCGTGCCATTGTACGTCCCTGTCGTGACGGTGGCGCCGCTGCCGTTGGTCACCTTGTAGTCGGTGGCGTTCGTGAAGGTGATCGTATACGTGTCCGGTACCCACTGTGAGGGATTGGTCACGGTGCCGGGGGCGATCGAGGCGGTCCCGGAGTTCGACGCGCCGACGGCGGTGGTGAACGTGCCGTTGCCGGCCGGGAGGTTCATGAATACCGAGCTGCCGGTATCGCCGGCGGAGATCCGCTGATTCTCGCTGATCTGCACCTGGCTCACCCGGTCCGCGCCCGAGTAGCTCACCGAGCCGCCGTTCTGCAGGAAGGGCTGGGTGCCCGAAGCATAGCCGGCGAAGAGGTAATTGCCGTTGCTGTCGGTGCTGTTGCCGATCGCCACGAGCTGCTGCAGCTGCTGCGAGAGCTGCGTGGCGATGTCCTGGCGCTGGGTGGCGGAGAGGGACGAGTTGTTGGCCTGTACCGCCAGGTCGCGGGCGCTCTGCAGGAGATTCGTGGCATCCGTGAGCGCCTGGGCCTCGAGGTTGAGGTTGGTGCCGGCGAGATTGCCGTTGGTCACGTACTGCTGCGAGGCGGACAGCTGCATGTCGAGCTGATTCACCTGGGCCATCCCGGTGGGATTCCCCGCGGCGGTCTGGAAGCTCTTGCCGGTCGAGAGCTGCTGCTGAGTGCTCGAGATTCCGGCCTGGAGGGCCTCCATCGCATCGAGCGCGTTCGTCTGGAAGGTGACGGTGGAGATGGTCATGGCGGTCAGGCGTTGCCGAGGGCGGTCATGAGGGAATTGAACATCTGGCTCGAGGCCTGGATCATCTGCGCCATCGCCTGATAGGCCTGCTGGAACTGCAGCATGCTCGCGGCCTGCTGGTCGAGATTGACGCCCGAGGAGTTGTTGAGCGCCGTCGTGGCGTCCTGGTTGGCGGTCTGCTGCGCGGTCGCGTTGCTCTGGGCCTGCTGCGTGACGAGGCCGATCCGGCTGACCAGGCTGTTCGCGGCGCCCGTGACCGAGGTCGTGCCGCCGTTCAGGGCGGCCGCCGAGAGCGCTGTGGTCATGGCCAGCAGATTGCTGCTGTCGCCGGTGTTCGCCGGGTTGTTGAGACCGACCGTGAAAGTGTCGCCGGCCGCGGGGGAGCCGCTCAGGGTGAGCTGCGCGCCCGCGAAGGAGATCGGTGTGCCGCTGGTGTAGGTACCCGAGGCGACCTGGGTCCCCCCGCTGTTCTTCACCGTGTAGGCGTTGCCGGCAGCAAACGTCACGGTGTAAGTGTCCGAAACCCATGCGCTCGGATGGGTGACGGCGGCGCCGCTCACCGTGGCGCCGCCGGTATTGGAGGCACCGGCCGTGCCCTGAACGAGGGAAGCGGCGGCGATCTGTGCCGGGCTGGTCAGGGTCACCGCGAAGCCGGCGGTGGCCGCGGCGGTCGGCTGAATGAGGAAGCTGTCGCCGCTCGCCGCCGCGCCGCTCGTCACGATGGAAAGGCCGGCGGCCTGGAACGGACTGCCGCTGGTGCCGCTTCCGGTCATCGCGACCGGCTGGCCGGTGGTGAGGTCCGTGAGCTGCCAGGAGCCACCCGAGCTCTGCAGCCTGTAATTGTCCGCGGTCAGTGAGCTCAGGGCGCCGCGGGTCACGGTGAGCGAGGCGCTGCCGGTGTTGATGGAGGACGGCAGAACCTGCACGCCGCCGACGGAGAACATCGGCTGGCCCTGCGCGCCGGTGAGATCCATGCCGGACTGCTGCTGCTGATTGACGATGGTGGCCACGGCGACGCTCACCTGGCCGATGGCGTTGCGCGCCGGATCGAGCACCTGGCTGCGCGCGCTCAGCAGGCCGCCGAGATCGCCCCCGCTGATCTCGGAGGTGATGTTCGCCTTCGTGCCGCCGCCGCCGCTGATGGTGATGCCGAGCTGCGAGGCATCGTACGTGCCGGGGACGGTGCTCAGGGTGGAGGCGCTCGCGCCCGTCACCAGCGCCTGCCCGGTGCCGACGTAGACGTCCATCGCGCCGTTGCTCTCGGTGTTGGTCTGCACGGAGACGTACTTGCTCAGCTGCGTGATGAGCTGGTCGCGCTGGTCCAGGAGCTGGTTCGGCGTCTGCCCGGCGCTCGATGCGGTGGCGATCTGCTGGTTCAGCGAGGCGATGTTCGCCGTGATCGTGTTGATCTGTGAGACATCGCCGCTGACCTGCGTCTCGAGCTGCGCGCCGAACTGGGAGATCTGCGAGTCATAGGAGGTGAGCTGCTGCGCGAGGGCCTGCGCCTGGCTGAGCAGCGCCTGGCGGGCGGCGGTCGAGGTGGGCGTGGTGGCGACGGTCTGCAGCGAATTCACGAAGCTCTGCAGCGTGGCGGGCAGCCCCGTGCTCGAGTCGCTCAGCATGTTGTCGACCTGAGCGGCCTGGGTCGCGAGCGTGTTGGAGCTCGAATAGCTCGCCTGTGAGCTGCGGACCTGCTGCGCGAGGAACTCATTGAAAGTGCGGGTGATGCTCTGGACATCGACGCCGTTGCCGACGAATCCGGCGGACGTCTGCTGGCCGGGCGCCTCGGCAAGGTTCGCGGTCTCGACGCTGTATCCCGGCGTCGACGCATTCGAAATGTTGTTGCTGGTGACGTCGAGCGCCTGCTGGAACGCGAGCAGCCCTGAGACGCTGGTTGAGAGAAGATCCGGCATGCGTTATCGCCTTTGCAGCGTACCGCCGCCTTGAGTTGTCGGCAGGCTGTCCGCGAACTTGAGGGAGCCGCCCTGACCGGAGGGGGCCGCCGGCTGCGAGGCGAGAGCCCGCTCCAGCGTGCCGGCGACGGCCGTGAGCTTGCTGGCATAAGCGGGGTCGGTCGCGTATCCCCCCTGCTGCAGGGCCGATCCGAACGCCTGGACGTTCCCGCCGGTGCCGAGCGCGGCTGCATAGCGGGGATTGCCGCGCAGCAGGGCGACATAATCCTGGAAGCATTGGCTCGGGGAGCCATAGGAGCGGAATTGGGCGGTGACGGTGGCCGGCAGGCCGCCGCTGTACTCCTCGGTGCTGCTCGCGACGGACGCGCCGCTCCAACCCGCCGTGGCCTTGATGCCGAAGAGATTGTTGCTCGTAACACCGCCGGAAGCCTGCGGCATGCTCCGTCCCCAGTTGGTCTCGAGCGCCGCCTGGGCGAGCAGGGTGACGGGGCTCACGCCGAGCTGGCGGGCCGCCTGCTGGGCATCGGGCCACAGAGCTCGGGCGAAGCCGGCCTGCTCCGCGGTCCTCGCGCAGGCAGCTTGCGATGCACTCGGCGCGGTCATGGCGTCCGCCGCAGAGGGGGCGGCCGCAGTCCCGGGCGTTGGGATTGAGGAGGTGCTGGCCGCGGCGCTGGGGGCGGCTGCGGCGCTGGGCGCAGCAGTGGCGGCGGCGAGGGTCGATGTTGAGCTTGGCGCCGCGCCGCCCGTCGGCTTGGCCGTGCCCGAGGAGCCTGCCGCGGCGGGCTGCTCTCGACGCAGCTGCTGCACGAGCATGTCGGCGAGCCCGAGCCCCTTGCCCTTGCTGATCTCGGCGGCGATCTGGTCGTCGTACATGCCCTGATACAGGTTGCCCTGGCTCGAGCCGAAGAGCGGATCCTTGAAGTTCGCCTTCTGCATGCTCTTCAGCACCATGCTGACGAACAGGCTCTCGAACTGCCTGGCCGCCGCCTTCAGGGCCTGCGGGCTGTTCTTCGCGGCCGCCTGCTTGAGCGCGGCGAGATTGCCCGCGGAGGCCAGCTGGCTGGTATCGACGAGCGGCTGCAGATCGGTCAGCGTCATATGACGATGAGCTGCGCGCGAAGCGCGCCCGCCTCCTTCAGGGCCTCGAGGATCGCCACGAGATCGCCGGGGGCGGCGCCCACCGAGTTCACGGCGCGCACGATCTCGTTGAGATTGACGCCGGCCGGGAACTTGAACATGTGCGCCTTCTCCTGCTTCACATCGATCGTGCTGTGCGGAGTGACCGTGGTGGTGCCGTTGCTGAAGCCATTCGGCTGGCTGACTTGAGGGCGCTCTGTGATCGTCACCGTGAGCGAGCCGCTCGCGACGGCGGCGGCCATGACGCGCACCTCCGAGCTGATCACGACAGTGCCGGTCCGGGAATTGATGATCACCCGCGCCGGCGGCGTGGCCGGATCGATGTTCAGACGCTCGAGCGTCGAGACGTATGCGATCCGCTGGCTGGGATCGAGAGGCGCGCGCACACGCACCGATACCGCATCTAGCGCTTCGGCGGTTCCCGACCCGAGAAGCTGGTTGATGGCATTGGTGAGACGCGTCGCGGTCGTGAAATCCGGTGTGTCGAGATTGAGGGTGACGTAGGGGCTGCTGTCGAAGTCATTCGGCACGGACCGCTCCACGGTCGCCCCGTTCGGGATCCGGCCGCTGCTCGGGATGTTCACCGTGATGCTCGAGCCGTCCTTGCCCGCCACCCCGAAGCCGCTGACCAGGATGCTGCCCTGCGCCATCGCGTACACCTGCCCGTCCGCGCCCCGCAGGGGTGCCATGATGAGACTGCCGCCCCGCAGGCTCGTGGCATTGCCGATGGAGGACACCGTGACGTCGATCGTCTGACCGGGTTTGGCGAAGGGCGGCAGAGTCGCGTGCACGGTCACCGCGGCGACATTCTTCAGCATCGGATTGGCGTTGGACGGCACGGTGACGCCGAACTTCGCCAGCATGTTCTCGATGCTCTGGATGGTGAACGGGGTCTGGCTCGTCTGGTCGCCCGTACCGTCGAGTCCGACGACCAGCCCGTAGCCGATGAGCTGGTTGCTGCGCACGCCCGCGACGCTCGCCAGGTCCTCGACACGCTCGGCGCGGGCGCTCCCGGTGACGAGGAATAGGGCCAGCGAGAGCAGCGTGAGCCGGAAAATGGGAAGTCCGCGTCCAGATTTCATCTCAGTGTCTCATCGACCGGCGGTTCATTGGGAGCGCTGAGGCAGCACGGCCGCGTACCCTCAGGCTCAAGGCGACGCATGCGTCGCACGGGTGGCCATGGACGGCCACCCCGGGCTTGCGCGCAGCATGGACTGCGCAGCGCAATGTGCGGATCGGGCGCATTTAAAAAGGCAGCCAGGGGCTGTTGAAGAGGCGGGAAAGCAGCCCCGGCCGGTTCGCGTCGTTCAACGCGCCGTTCTGCCCGTAGGCGATGTGCGCATCGGCGACCTCCGAGGAGGGAATCGTGTTGGCGGCGGAAATGTCGATCGGCCGGATGATGCCTTCCAGGCTCACGTACTCGCTCCCCTGGTTGATATCGATGTACTTCTCGCCCTTGACCACGAGGTTGCCGTTCTGCAGGCGCTGGATCACGGTCACCGTGATGTCGCCGACCAGGCTGTCGCTCTGCTTGCTGTCGCCGGAGCCGCTGAACGAATTGGCATTGTTGAGACTGCCGCTCAGGACCGGCGTGCCATGGATGGTCACGGAGTTGCCGAAGAGGGTTGGCGCGGCGAGTGAGTCCTTGGTGGTCTTCGCCGTGTCCGTCTGCGAGCTCTTCTGGGCGATGGTCGTCTCCTGCAGCATCACGGTCACCGTGTCGCCCACGTTGTGCGCGACCGCGTTCTCGAACAGCGGCTGGCTGTAGCCGGTGTGGAAGATGGCGCCGTCGGCCGGCGGCGGCGTGAATTGCGGCACCTGCAGCGCCGCCTTCTTCTGAAAGGAGGGATGCGTGGCGCAGGCCGCGAGCAGCAGGCACGCGATCGCGCACAGCGCGCCGCGACGCGGCGCAGGAAAATCAGGCGTTCTGGGTTGCATACTGCAGCATCTGATCCACGGTGGAGATCGCCTTGGAGTTCATCTCGTAGGCGCGTTGGGTCTGAATCATGTTCACGAGCTCCTCGACGACGTTGACGTTGGAGCTCTCGAGCTCTCCCTGGGCCAGGGTCCCGACTCCGTTGGTGCCGGGGGAGCCGGTCTGCGGCGAGCCGCTGGCGGCCGTCTGCGTCAAGAGGTTCTGGCCGATCGGCTGCAGTCCCGGCGGATTGATGAAATTGGCGAGCTGGATCTGGCCGATCTGGGTCGCGGCGGACTGTCCGGCGAGCGTGACGCTGACGGTCCCGTCGCTGCCGATGGTCACGCTCTGCGCCCCCTGGGGGATCGTGATGCCCGGCTGGACCATGTAGCCGCTGGAATTGACGAGCTGTCCCTGGGCGTTGGTCTGGAAGGTGCCGTCGCGCGTGTACGCGATGGTGCCGTCCGGCATCTGGATCTGGAAGAAGCCCTGGCCTTGGATGGCGACGTCGAGCGGGTTGCCGGTCTGGGTGAGGCTGCCCTGGCTGTAGTCCTTCTCGGTGGCGACCACCTGCACACCGGTGCCGATCGACATACCGGACGGGGACTCGGTGGTCTGCGAGGTATTGGCGCCCGCCTGGGTCTGATTCTGGTAGAGCAGATCCTCGAACACCGCCCGGTCCTGCTTGAACCCCGTCGTGTTGACGTTGGCGAGGTTGTTCGAGATGACGGCCATCTCCGTCTGCTGGGCGTCGAGGCCGGTCTTGGCGGCCCACAAGGCTGCATTCATTCGGGCATCCCCTCGTTCACGTGGCTTGCAGGAGCTGCGCGCTGGCCGCAGCGGTGGTATCGGTGGTCTTCATCGCCTTGACCTGCAGATCGAAGTTGCGCGCCAGGTCGATCATGTTGACCATGGCGCCCGCGAGATCCACGTTGCTCGATTCGAGCACGCCCGAGGAGAGCTTCACGGAGGCATCGGCCGGAGCCGAGGCGCCGTTGGCGAGCTGGAAGAGCCCGCCGCTTCGCTGCACCAGCGCATCGGGGGCGGGATTGACCAGCTTGATACGACCGACGGCGGCGAGCGACTCCGCTGGCTGCCCCAGCGGCTGGACCGAGACCGTGCCATCGCCGGCGATCTTGATCGATGCGCTCGGGGGCAGGCTGACCGGGCCGTTGTCACCCAGGACGACATTGCCGGTGCTCGTGACGAGCAGGCCGTCCGGACTCACGTGCAAGTCGCCGTTGCGGGTGTAGGCCTCCTGCCCGTTGGGCCCCTGCACGGCGATGAGGCCCTGGCCCTGGACGGCGACATCGAGCGGCCGGCCGGTGGTGATGAGCGCGCCCTCGGACTGGTCCCATCCGGCGAGGGAGTCGGTCGCATAGACTCGCGAGGCGTAGCCGCTGCCGGCGACGGACTGGCTCTGGAAGGCGGCGAGGTTCGCCTTGAAGCCGGTCGTGCTCGCGTTCGCCAGGTTGAAGTTGTTGACGGCCTGGGCGTCGAGGATGTCCTTGGCGCCGGTCATCGCAACGTATAGGGACCTGTCCATCTCAGACTCCCTGAAGTGCCGGGGAACTGCTCATCGGCGATCAGCCGTTCGGGATGTTGATGATCGACTGGGTGACCTGGTCGGTCGCCGAGATCATCTGCGCATTCGCCTGGAAGGCCCGCTCCGCCGTGATCATGTTGACCAGCTGCGCGGTCATGTCGACATTCGAGCTCTCCAGGGACCCGGACTGGACGGTGCCGAAGCCGGAGCCGCCGGCCACGCCGTGCACCGCGGCCCCGGAGGCGTAGCTCTGCGCCCATTGCGTGCTGCCTTCCTGCTGCAGGCCCTGGGGATTGGCGAAGTTGGCGAGGGCCACCTGGCCCAGGGTCTTCGACTGGCCGTTGGTGAAGTTCGCCTGCACCACGCCGCTCGAGCTGATGTTGATGCCCGTAAGGCTGCCGGTCGTATAGCCGTCCTGCGACACCGAATTCACGCCGAAAGCATTGCCGTCCTGGGTGGCCTGGCCGAAGTTGAACGTCATGTTCATGGCGGCGGCGCCGGTCGAGGGGGTGTACGAGCCGAAATTGACCTGGCCGTTGGCCGGGGTCGTGAGCGCGCCGGTGTTCGAGAAAGTCAGGGTCTGGGGAGCCGTGCCCACCGCGGTGCCGTCGACGTAGAGACTCGAGCTCCAGGTATTCGCGGGACTCGCCTGCTTGCTGAAGTAGAGCTGGCCCGTGTGCGCCGCGCCGAGGGAGTCGTACACGGTGAGGGAGGTCGTATCGGTGTAGGTGGTCGGGTCGGCCGGATTCAGCGGGCTGTTGGTCGGCGCGGTCGCATTGGCGGGCAGATTGAGCGATACGTTCGCGGTCGTGGTCGCCTGCGGGGTGCTTTCGGCCGTGCTCAGCTGGATGGATGCGAGGCCGCCGGTATTGAAGGTGCCGTTGGCGAGCGGCGCGTAGCCCTGGACCTGCTCTCCGGAGGAGGTGACGAGATAGCCGTTCTGGTCGACCTGGAAGGCGCCGTTACGGGTGTAGTTGAGCGCGCCGTTGTTGCTGACGATGAAGAAGCCCGAGCCGCTCAGGGCCAGATCGAGATTGTTGCCGGTGGAGGTGATGTTTCCCTGGCCGAACTGCTGGGCGACCGAGGCGACCTGCGCGCCGTTGCCCACGGCGGTCGCGGAGACGCCCTCCTGGGTCTGGGCGTAGAGGTCGGCGAATTCCGCGCGCGACTGCTTGAAGCCGGTCGTGTCGACGTTCGCGAGATTGTTCGACGTGACGTTGAGGTTGGTGTTCGCGGCATTGATGCCCGACAGGGCGAGGTCGAAGGACATGGGGTTGGGTTCCTCAGTTCACCTGGATGACGTTGTTGAGCGACAGCGGTCCGGAAGTGGTATTCAGGGAAAGGCTCTGGGTGGTCGGGTCGATGGTCACGCTGTTGACCGTGCTCTGCAGGTAGGGCGGCAGAGAGACCGGCGAGCCGCCGCTCATCGCGGCCGCCGCGAAGTTGTACGTGCCGGGCGCCGCCGCCGCCCCGGAGTTGGTGGTCCCGTCCCACGTGAAAGCCGTGAGTCCGGAGGCCTGTGCGGGCACCTGGAGGGTCTTCACGAGGGCGCCGGAGGCGTCGGTGACCTGGATCGTGACGCTGGCGGCCCCGGCGGGCGCCTGGACCGCCCCGTTCACCGAGCCTCCGGCCGCGATCGCGGCGGTCGTTGCGGGGGCGAGGACGCTGCGGCCGATCAGGCCGGTGCCGGTGAGGAGCTGGGAGGATTGCATGGTGCTCGATAGATTGGTCATCGAGCTGTCCATGTTGTTGATGCCGCTGACCTCGCTCAGCGAGGCGAGCTCGTTGACGAACTGGTTCGGGTTGGCGGGCTGGGTCGGGTCCTGATTCTGCATCTGCGCGATGATCAGGGAGAGAAAGTTGCTCTGGCTGATCTGCGGCATCGCGGCCGGCCCGGAGGAGCCGCTCGAGCTCGAGGCGGCCGATGCGGCCGCCGCGGTCTGGGCGGCGTATGCGCCGACGGAGTTCACTGACATGGGATTGTGTTCCTGCCGTTCGGAGGTGAGGGTCAGCCCTGTGCGAGCTTCAAGGTATCGAGCATCAGGGACTTGGAGGTCTCGAGCACCTGCGCGTCGTTCTGGTAGGAGCGCGAGGCGGAGATCATGTCCGCCATCTGCTCCACGACGTTGACGTTCGAGGAGTACACGTAGCCGTTGGCGTCCGCCAGGGGATTGCCGGGCTCGTATCTCGCGGCGCCGGCGGTGGTGCTCTGGACGATGCCGCGGACCTGCACGGCGGCCTCGGCGGCCTGAGTCGCCGGATTCGCGCCCGCGCCGGGCGACATCAGCGACGCCTGGATCGCCTGAAAGACCGGATATCGGGCCTTATAGGCGGTTGCGGGGCTGCTGCTCACGCTGTCGGCGTTCGCCAGGTTGCTCGCCACCGTGTTGAGACGCACGGACTCGGCCGACATGCCGGAGCCCGCGATGTTGAAGATGCTGAAGAGTGCCATGATTGGGGTGTCCCGCCTATTGGCCGGTGATGGCGGTGGTGAGCTCGCTGAAGCGGTCTTCGAGGAAGGTGAGCGCGGCATGGAAGCGCACGGTGTTCTGCGCGAACTTGCTCTCCTCCAGCTGCGAGTCGACCGTATTGCCGTCGAGCGAGGGGGCGAGCGGCACGCGGTACTTGAGGAATTGCTGGGTGGAGAGGCCGCCGCCGGCCTCGGAGCCGGCGGCGGTCAGGTCGCCGGGGCTCGTGGAGGCCGGCTGCAGCGGACCGCCCTGCGAGCTTGCCGCCGCGAGGGCGGCGCGGAAATCTATGTCACGCGCGAGGTAGCCTGGCGTGTCGGCGTTGGCCATGTTGGCCGCGAGCACTTCCGCACGCTGCGCATACACCTTGAGCGCATCGGGCTCGATGCCGAGGTATGCGTTGAGGTTGAGCGGCATGTCGGAAATCCGGCGGTTCGTGGGCCTGCCGGAACATGAGCAAGACGCATGCCAAGTTGCTATGGAGCGGGCCGCGGGGGGCAAAGCGGTCGCGGCGGAGGCGGGAGTGTGAGTCAGATCACATCGGCGCGGCAAAGGATTGCCGCCCTGGCAGTGCCGCGGTGCCGCCGGTGCCGGTTCCGTTATCGGCGCGCCGGAGCATGACTTGAGTCTCGCGCGCGCACGGCATCTGGCGCGGCGCTTGCACATCTCAATCCACATGAGAGACCCAGCGTCGAAAATCCGTCGCAGCCTGCGGAAGACTCAGGTTGCCGTTGCGCTCCTCTTCGGGGCGCTCTCCTTCATGGGCTCGCCGGCCGCGAGCGCCGCGATTCAACCGCTCGAGTCCATCAGGAGTGCCGCCGCAGGCTTCGTGACCTCCCAGATGCCGCCAGGTCAGAACGGCATCGTCGTCACCGCGGGCCGGCTCGATCCGCGGCTGCGCCTCGCGCGCTGTAGCGGACCGCTCGATGCCTCATTGCTCTCCGGAGAGCGCGTGCAGGCGCAGGTGTCCATCGCGGTGGCGTGTCGCGCGGGGGCGGACTGGACTATCTATGTGCCCGTCACCGTGCAGTCCCGCATCCGCGTCTGGGCGCTGACGGCGCCCCATATGCAGGGCGCCCGGCTCACTCCCGCGGATGTCGTTGCCGAGACCCGGCTGGTGAGCGGGCTCGCCGTCGGTTACTTGACGGACCTCTCGCAGTTGGCTCACAGCACTCTGCGGCAGCCGCTGGCCGCGGGGGCGGTACTGACGTCCAATAACCTGCTGCCGGACTTCATGGTGCATCAGGGCCAACAGGTGGTCCTGATTGCCGCCGCCGGCGGGATCCGGGTGCGGGCTCCGGGCCTCGCTTTGCAGGACGGGCGCCTGGGCGCCCTGGTCAGGGTACAGAATGCCTCGTCCGACAAGGTGGTGCAGGGCGTCGTTGCGAGCGATGGTGTGGTCAATGTCACACCCTAAAGAAATTCGTCCGCGGGCCGATACCTCAACGGAGGGGCCTCGAGGAGATCCTAATGGCAAGTAAAATCAGTGGCTTGAGCGGCAGTCCAGCGGCGTCCATCGACGCGGGCCGCCCTGCGGAAAAAGCCCGTGACGCGGTGACCGGCGGCCCATCGGCGCAGGCACAGCCGTCACCGGCCGCAGGCGATGTGCACATCACCGATTCGGCAAGCCAGCTCGCATCGCTCGAGCAGGCGGTACGGAGCCTCCCGGCCGTGGACCCTGCCCGGGTTGCCCAGTTCCGCACGGCGATCGAGCAAGGGACCTACACTGTAAGGCCCCAGCACGTGGCGGGTCAGCTGCTGCAGCTCGAGCAGTCGCTCCGGCCGCTTCAGGCAGGCTGATCCGTGGACGCGGGTGTCTGCCGCGAGCACCTGTCGACCCTTCTGCGAGAAGAGTCCGAGCTGCTGGCGCAATTGGAGGAGCTGCTTGCGCGCGAGTCGCACATCCTGGAGACCTCCGACGTCCAGGCGCTCGAGACGACCACCCGCGCCCGCCAGGAGCGAATGGGGGCGCTCGCGAGGATCGAGGAGCAGCGCCGCTCGCTCTGCGCCCTGCATGGCTTCTCGGCCGACAAAGCCGGGCTCGACGGCCTCATGACCTGGTGCGACGGCGAAGGCACGCTGCTGGCGCGGCTGCGCGAGTGCGCCGAGCGCGCCGTGAGGTGCCGGGATCTGAACGACCGCAATGGTATCGTCGTTGCGGGCCGCCTGAAGCGCGTCGAAGGCATGCTCGATGCGCTTACGGGGCGTCCGACCCGGTCGGACACCTACGGGCCGAAAGGCTATGGCGCTTCCAACACTCGTCCGGGGCGAGTGCTCGGGGCGGCTTGAGCGGGGCGTCAATTGCCCCTCCGATCAAACACATCGCCAGGCACGTCCTTGTGGCTCAGCCCGGCCCGGCCTTCCGTGGCTGGGCGTTCGGGTGGATCGACGACACGTTAAGTGTCGTCGATGAAGGCACCGCCCTCACCCCAGCGCATCCCTCAGCGCCGCCACTTCCTGAGCCGATTCCGCCAGGAATCGCTCGCAGGCGAGCTGATCGAGCCGCAGCCGCTGCAGAGGCTTCGCGCACTGGATCTGGGCGGCGAGTGCGCCGGCGTCGCCGTTGAAATCCGCCAGCAGCGTGCCGGCCACGAGGACATCCGCCAGGCCGGGTGCGCCCCGCGACTCGCGCTCCAGATTCTCCGACTCGTGCACGGCCTGCACGATCTCATCCGCGATTCCCCAGTTCTCGAGGAGCGCCGCGGCGATGCTCAGATGCCAGTCCTGCTCGATGGCCTGGTATGCCGCCGCATCGCAGAAGAGTGATCGATGGCAGCTGGCGCGCGTCAGGATGTAGAGGCGGCCGATGCCCTGCAGCAGGCCCGCCAGAAGCGCGGTGTCCGCACTGATGCTCGTCAGGCGGCGCGCGACGACGAAGCACAGGCTCGCAACCTGCACGCTGCGGCGCCATAAGACGCCGAGCTGCATGTCCAGACCGCGGAGCGTCGCCGCCTCGCGCAGCTGGCGCATGGCGAAGGCGATCGTCGCGGTGCGGACGGTATCCACTCCCACGCGAGTCACGGCCGCACGCAGGTCCGTCACCGGAGTGCCTCCGGGATTCAGGGCTGCGGAGTTGGCCATGCGGATGAGCTGGCTCGCCAGCACCGGCTCGCTGCCGATGACGCGCACGATGCGCGTGGCATCGGCCTTTTCATCGCTCAATACGCGCTGCACGCGCATGACGATGTGCGGGAATCCAGGCAGCTCCACCTTGCCGCCGGAAAGCTCCGCGGCCAGCGCCTGGACGAAGGTGAAGGCGACGTCGCGCTCGGCTCCGTCCTGGCCGGGCGGCTCGCCGCGCGAGGTGGGGGAAGGTTGGACGTGCATGGCGGCTCGTGGGGGTCAGGTGGCGCGCTCAGACGCCGAGCGCTTGACGCAGGGCCTCGATCTCGGTCTCCGACTCGTCGATCAGTTTCTCGTAGCTCCCGCGATCGATTTTCATCCGCTTGCAGGCGGCGACATCGTGCATGTTGAGCTCCAGCGTATCGGGATGTTCCTTGAAGGCGGTCAACAGGTGTCCGACGGTCAGCGCATCCGTCAGATCCGGAGGTCCGTCGTGCTCGCGGCCGAAGTCCTCGTAGTCGCTGACGGCGGCGATGATCTCCTCGGCCATCTCCCAGTTCTCGAGCAGCGCCTTGGCGACCGGCGCATGCCAGTCCCGCACTATGGCGTTGTACGCCGCCTGGTTCGCGAACAGCGTCGGGTGCCTGTTCGAGCGCGTGAGAATGTAGAGCTTGCCGATGCCGTGCAGCAGTCCGGCGAGCATCGCGGTATCCGGATTGACGCGGCTGAAGCGGCGCGCCACGGCATGCGACATCGCCGCGACCGCCGCGCTGCGATGCCAGAGCTCATCGAGCGGCTGCTCGAGGCCCTTCAGGGAGTCCACCTTCCTCAATTGCGACATGGCGAACGCGATCGCGGCGCTGCGCACCATGTTGAAGCCCATGCGCGCAATGGCCGTCCGCAGCTCGGAGATCGGCTTGCCCGTGAAGTTGATGGCCGCGGAATTGGCGATCTGCATGAGGCGCGCCGCCAGTGCCGGCTCCGAGCCCACCACGCGCACCACCTTCTCCTGCGAGACTTCCTCGTCGGCCAGCACCTGGCGCACCCGCAGCGCGATATCCGGAAAGCTGGGGAGGTCGACCTTGCCCCTCGACAGCTCGGCGGCCAGCGCCTGCACGAAGGCGAATGCCTCCGCGTCGCCGGCGGCCTGGGGATTCTCTGCAGCGGAGCTCTTCATCGATAAACCTCGTGCCGTACTTATCGGCGGATCCTGCGCGCCATTGAGACCTGCGTCGTCAGATTGGTTCACGGATCATCGGCGTCGCCGAGGGCTTTCGTCTCGCGCGTGATGTCCAGGGCATCCGCCAGCGCGAGGATCCTGCCCGCGACGCTGTCCAGCGCTGCGACGTGCTCGGCGGCCCCGAGCGCCACGGCCTCGCCGGGCATTCCCCAGACCACGCTGGTCGCCTCGTCCTGCGCCATCGTGCGGCTGCCGCTGTCCCGCATTTCCTTCAGGCCCCGAGCGCCGTCCTTGCCCATCCCGGTGAGCAGCACCCCGATGGCATTGCGGCCGGCATGCTGCGCCACGGAGCGAAACAGCACATCGACGGAGGGCTTGTGGCGATTGACCGGAACACCGTCATCCAGGCGGCAGACGTACCGGCTGCCATCACGCACCAGCATCAGGTGGCGATCGCCGGGGGCGATGTAGGCATGGCCCGCCAGCACGTGCTGCCCGTCCTGAGCCTCACACACCGACATCGGACAGCAATCGTTCAAACGCCTGGCGAAGGGCGTGCTGAAAGCCTTGGGAATGTGCTGCGCGATGACGACGCCGGGACAGTCCGGAGGCAGGCGCATCAGCACTTCCTTGATCGCCTCGGTGCCCCCGGTGGAAGCGCCGATCGCAATGACCCGGTCGGTGGTGCGCAGCGGCCGGCTGCGCGGCGGCGCCTTGGGCAGCACCGCATCGGCGCTGTGGGCGGGCCCCACCGCGCCCGGCGTCCGGGGCTGGCGCGGGTCCAGTGCCCGCACGCTGGCGCGCGCGGCGATCCTGACCTTCTCGATGAGCTCCTCGGCGTAGTCCTTCAGGGTCGCGGCAATGTCTATCTTGGGCTTGGAGAGATAATCCACCGCGCCGAGCGCGAGCGCATCGAGCGTCACGTCGGCGCCGCGCTCGGTGAGGGAGGAGACCATCACCACCGGCATGGGGCGCAGCCGCATCAGGTTCCGCAGGAAGGTGATGCCGTCCATCTTCGGCATCTCCACGTCGAGCGTCAGCACATCCGGATTGAGCTGTTTGATCTTCTCCCGCGCGGCATGGGCGTCGGCGGCGACTCCGACGACCTCGATGCCCGGGGCGGCGTTGAGGATGTCGGTGAGGAGACTGCGCACCAGCGCGGAATCGTCCACGATGAGCACGCGGATCGGACGTCTCGCGGGGGCCGCCTGCTTGGAATGCGCCGTGGGGATCATGCTCGCATCTATTATTCGAAGAGCTCGACGTCGCCGCCGACGGCCTGCTTGCCGAGGCTGGCGAGATACAGCTGCTCGTGATGGCTGATGATGCGGTTCTCCACCGGGCGTAGCTTGCGCAGCCGCGCGCGGCCGCTCGCGGGGAAGTAGACGAGCTTGCGCGGTTGGGTGCCCCCGAGATCCTCGGCCGCGACCCGGTAGCCCTCGATGGTCATGTAATTGCGGATGAAATCGATGTTGCGGCCGCCGACGTCCGTCATGGCGGCGAGGATGCGCCCGCCGCCGAAGAGCTTGATCTCCAGGCGCTCGCGCGCCGCGCCGAGCTTGAGCAGATCGTTGATCAGGCTCTCCATGGCGTAGGAGCCGTAGCGCGTCGCGAGGCCGACCGACGGGTCGAGCCAATCGTT
>JABBNZ010000120.1:0-1770 GCA_019352035.1 Pseudomonadota bacterium
CTCACGGCTCGCCCGCGAGGTCATTCCGGGTCGCGTCTCCCCAGAACTACCCTGTATCGGACATTTTTTACTCCTGATTAGACCCTCAATTCCCCTAGAATCCACCGATGCGCATCCGAACAAGCTTATGTGCCCTGGCTCTGGGCGCCGCCCTCCCGCTCATCGCCACGATTCCGGCCCGTGCCCAGAATGCCGCACCGGCGGGCACGGCCGATCAGCCGCGCCAGCAGGGCTCCACTCACTCCGGCTGGCCGATCAAGTATCCGCCGCCGAGCCCGGGATTCGTCGAGCGGACGCTCAAGGACGCCGCGGCGTATTACACCGCGCCCCTGCGCTGGAACGGCCGCGACTGGGCGTACTTCGGCGGCGCGCTGGCCGCCATCGCGATCGCTCACCGCTACGACTCCCAGGTCCGCACGCACTTCGACAGCGGCTACGGAAAATCGCCGCTCGGACCAGCGAATTCCGGCAGCATCACGGACGCCCTGCCCGGCGCGGCGCTCTTCCTCGGCACCTGGGGCTACGCGACCCTGATCGGCAGTCACGCCGGCAAGGGCGAAGCGTGGAACATGCTGGAGGCGGGCGGCCTCAGCTTCGTGAGCGCCTACGCCCTCAAGTACGTCGTCCGGCGCGCGCGTCCGGATGCCACCACCGACCCCAATCACTTCTTCCGCGGCGGCTCCTCGTTCCCCTCCGAGCACGCGACGGCGGCTTTCGCCGTGGGCACGGTGTTCGCGGAGTCCGGCAACCCGAGGTACCGGTGGATCCGCCGTACGATCGGCTACGGAGTCGGGATCTACACGGCCTATTCCCGCCTGAAGCACAACGCGCACTGGCTCTCCGACACGGTGGCCGGCGCGGCGCTCGGCATGGCGACGGCGCATTTCGTGATCGACCGCAGCAGGCAGCGCCGGGAGGAGGAGGGAACGGAATTCTCCATGGTGCCGGTACGCGGCGGCATGATGCTGGCCTTCAGCACCAATCTGCCGAACTAAGGCACTCTTCGGGCATCGTCCGAGATCCAGCGCACCTCGCCCTCGCACGGCTCGAGCACTCGCCAGAGCGGCTCATCCCGGCCCAGAGTGCGCAGGAGCGCGAAAGCGCGAACCTGCGCACCCGGGAAAGCTTCGCGCAATCTGCCGGCCGCGCCGAGCAGCGTGCGGCCGCGGGTGATCACATCGTCCACGAGTGTCAACTGGAGGCCGGTTCCGCGGGGCTCGCGCACCGAGCCGCCATCGACGGCGCGCTCGATGGCGAACGAGGCGTAGTGCTCGAGTACTGACGGACGCGCCCCCGCGGGCGCGAAGGCGGATTTTCGCACCGCCCGGCAGCGGCGCAGGATCGGCCAGACTTCCCCCGCCAGCTCCACTTCCTTCAGACACCAGGCGATGCGCTCCCCGACCCAGCCCGCGCCCGCCGCGGGCGCGCTGCCAGGGACCGGAACCAACACCACGCGCTTGCCCAGGAACGCGGCAAACCGCTGGTGCCCAAGCGCTTCCAGCCAGGTACAAGCGATAAGCCGCGACAGCCATGGCGGATCCAAGGTCTTCAACCGCGCGCAGAGCAGTCGGCCTTGCCCGCACACCGGTCCTGTCCCGGACGGGGAGTAGGCGAAGCAGGAGGCGAAGGGCAGCGCGCGGAACGAGACGGCATGGCGGTCGCTGGCCTGCCACCCATCCTCACCCCGAAAAATCATCGCCGAGCGCGGGCGGCTCGCGCGGCTGCGCGGCCTCGCCCCGCCCGCGGGCGGGGTCGCGATCTGACGTGCTG
>JABBNZ010000120.1:1780-9689 GCA_019352035.1 Pseudomonadota bacterium
CTTTCCGCCCCCCTTGCCCGCAGGCTCTTCCAGGCGTCGACGGCCCTGCGGCGCAGATCCTCCAGGCTCGCCGGCGCCGCCTGCGCCGCACCTTCGCCGGGACCGGCCTGCTGCGCCTGATCCGCCCGATGTTTCAGCCAGTCCCGCACCGCCTGGCGCCGCCTTGCCTCCATGTCGAGGGGCCCGGCCGGCTCACGGTCCGGCTTGGCCTCCAGCGGCTTTGCCTCCAGCGGCTCGCTGCGCCGAGGCGCGGGCTCCTGCGGCGCACCGAGCGCGCTCTGCTCCCGCGCTGCAACGCGCGCCCGGTATCGCCCGCGGATGCGATCGGCCACCTCGCTGCGCTGCCCGCGGCGCTCCGTTGCGATGGCCGCGATCGGAATGCGGGGTGTCGGCTCGCGGTCGATGCCTTGAGCCTGAAGGCTCCTGTGATCGACCCGGGCCTCGATATTGGCTTCCCGCAGCGCCTCGTTGGTCAATTCCGCCCAGCGCGCACGCAGGGTCACGAACTCCTGCCGCGACGCGGGCAGCCCGAGCTCGCTGCGGACCTCGCCCGTCATGTCGATGCCGGTCTTCGGGCCCAGGCCCTCGGCTGTCAGCTGCCGGGTGGTCGCGAGCAGATGCGCGTGGAAGTTGCGCGGATCGCCTTGCGGCCGCGGCTCGTGGATCGCGAGGTCCACCGCCACGTTGTAGCGGTCGGCGATCTCGCGCGAGAAGGTCTTCGCGAGGATGACCCGCCGCTGCGGCGACAGCTCCGCGGGCAAGGCGGCCAGATACTCCCGCGCCACCCGGGAGTTGCTCTGCTTCTCGGCCTTCTCCGCGGTATTCCACAGACTCGCCCGATCGCGCGCCCACTCCATGCCGGCATCGGGCCGATCGAGCTTCGCCGGCAGGATGATCTCCTTGTGCAGAACGTCCCGGCGCTCACTGTGATTGTAGAGCGTGCCGGTGCGCTCGTCCCGGATGCTCTCGCCCGCCCGGTAGGCGGCGGCGCTCGTCGCGCTGCGCCCCGTGCTGCGGGTCACGGGCTTGATGTCGAGATGAAAGATCGCCATCGGCATGCTCCTTCAATGACCATCGCGCTGCAGGCGCACCTTCAACCAGGAGGCCGATGAGGCCGTCTTCAGATAGCCCGTGAGGTCGGGCAACTGCTCGAGCTCCGAGGCCAGCACCGCCGCCTCGGTGACGCGCTGCTCGCTGACATTCGTGGAGCGGCGCCAACCTCGGGCGCCGGGCAATCCGCCGCCGTCCCTGCCGCGGCTGGTGCTCCGGCGCGCCACTTCACGCTCGCCGATCAGCCTGGAGGCGAACTGGGACGTACCGCCGTGCTCGCTCGCGGAACAGCGCAGGATCAACGTGTTACCGCAATTTTCGACGACGGTCTGGGCTTCGCCCGCGCCATAGGTGCTCGATACCTGCGCGACCGACTGAAACCCGAGGACGCAGCGGCCGCCGAATTTTCGTAAACGCGCGAGGGCGTCCTTCAGACCGTCGATCGCGCCCAACGCGTCGAGCTCATCGATGATGAGCCACAGGCGCCGCCCGCTGCTCTCACGGCTCATGATCTCGAAGATCGAGAGGCGCACCCACGTCGCGATGATGGTGCGCAGCGCGGCAATCTGACTGGCCTGATAGGGCAGAAAGAGAGCGCCTCGGCCCTCCTCGATCCAATCGCGCACCGAGAACGCCCGCGAGCGTTGGTTCCGCACATGCTCCAGGGCGGCGGCCGCCGATCCGGCGACGGAGCGGATGGAGCCGAACATGCGCGCATTCTCCGGCTCGAGGAACGGCTGCGCGGGAGTGCCCGCGACCATCGAGCGCAGCTCCGCGCTCGGTGCGATCGCGATGAGGCGCCACAGCTCGGCGGCATCGTGCCTGCCGGCCTCGTGGCAGCGGCGGACCACGGCGGTGAGGAAGGTGCGGGCATACCCGCGCCATTCCCGACCCGAGGGATCCTCCGTGGAGGGGATGAGACTGCTCGCCAGCTGCTCGGCATCGTAGGGCTCGCGGACCTCGGCAAAGGGATCCCAGCGCAAGGACCGCCGATCGAACGGGTTCAGGATGATGTCGCCGCGGCCGGCATCGTGGAACCGCGCGAGATAACCGCCGTCCGGGTCGGTGATGACCGCGCGGTCGCCGCGCTCGAGGGCGGCCGCGAGCAGCTCGCGGATGGCGGTGGACTTGCCCGTCCCGGTCGTCCCGATCAGCTTGAAATGCTTGACCTCCTCCTCGGGAAGGATGCCGACGCCAGCCAGCGTGAGGCGCGGTTCGCGCCACAGGAGCCGCAAGCGCGCGGCACGCCGCTGCGCCGCCTTGCCATCCCTGATCCGGGTGCCGCGTCTGTGCGCATCCCGGTCGCGCGAACGCCTCGAGAGCGCGACGGCGGTGAGCAGCGCCACCGCCAGCAGTGCTTCGATGAGCGGGCGCACGGCGGAAGGACCCCAGGAGACCATCGATGCGGCTGACATCGCGAGGCCCCGCGCTCAGTAGCCTTTGACGATCAGGTAGTCGGCGTGCGCCCCATAGGCCGGCGCATGGCGATCCACCTGCACGCAAAGCCTGGCCCGCGCGCCGCATCGTCTGAGGTCGATCGAGCCGCCGCGCTCCCGCAGGCGCGCGATGTCGGCGGCCAGCGCATCGCGCCTTGCGCGCAGAGCGGAGATCTCGTGTTGCGAAGGCAGCATCCACCACGCCTCCCCCACCGTGATCGCGGAGCAGACGGCGGCGATGGATACGGTCCACAACAGCACGCGCAGGTTGGCCGCGCGCCGCAGCCGCTGCAGGGACTGAGCGGCGCGGTGGCTCTCGCTCGCGACACCGGCCAGCTCCTCGCCGACCGTCCGCCGGATCTCATCGCGCACGACGGCCTCGAGCTCGCGCGTGTGCGCGGCGAGACGATCGAGACTCTCCTGACCGAGACGCTGTTGCCCCTGAGCGGCCTCCATCAGCAGGCCGAGCTTCAACGCCTCATCGCTGATCCCGATCTCAGTCATGCTCCCACGCATCCTGGCACGCCGTCGCATCGCTCACGTTTCCCCGGCGCACGGGCGAGTCATCATGAGTCGCGGGCCGCGGCGCATACCCGGCACTCGCCGCGCAGGTCTCGCGGATGCGCTGCGGAGGGCGCAACCTGACCCGCAGCCAATCGGGCGAGGAGGCGAGCTTCAGGAATCCCGAGAGATCCGCCAGCCGCTCGATCTCCGAATCCATCACCGCCGGCTCGATCTGGCGGTGCTCCGCCTCGGTGACCGAGCCCAGGAACTCCCCGGGACGCCGCGATTTCGAGCGTGAGATGCGCACGACCTCCCGCTGGCCGATCAGGCGCGAGGCGAATTGCGAGGTCCCTCCGTGCTCGCTCGCGGAACAGCGCAAAATGAGCGAGTTTCCGCAGTTTTCCACGATCGTTTGCGCCTCCCCTTTGCCATAGGTACTGGAGACCTGGGCGACCGACTGGAATCCGAGAACACAGCGGCCGCCGAACTTGCGCAGGCGCGCGAGCGCATCCTTCAAGCCATCGATCTGCCCCAGCGCATCGAGCTCATCGACCACGAACCACAACCTCTGATCCGCCGGGGGCTGGCTCATCGCCTCGAAGATCCCGATCCGCATCCACGCCGAGACGGTGGAGCGCAGCGCCGCGATCTGGCCGGCCCGATAGGGGATGAAGAGCACACCGCTTCCCGAGCGCACCCACTGCTTCACCGAGAGCGGCGGCGACTCCTGGCGGGCGATGTGCTGCAACGCGCCGACCCCGGACGTCAACACGGAGCGGATGGAGTCCAGCATCCGGTCGTTGTGCTCCTCGAAGAAGGCCTGGGCGGGCGTGCCGCCGGTCAGCAATTGGAGCTCGCTCTTCTTCGAGGCGACGAGCAGCTCGAAGAGCTGCTTCACGTCCGACACCCCCGCCGCGCGGGCCTGGCTGGTCACGGCGGTAAAGAGCGTGCGCGCGTAGCCGCGCCAGCTCCTGTCCTGCCCCTCGTGATCCGGAATGAGTGCCAGGGCGAGCTGATCGATGTCGTACTCCTCGCGGATCTCGCCGAAGAGGTCCCACTTGGCGCCGCCCGGCTCGAAGGGGCTCAGGATCACATCGCCGCGGCGTGGATCGAAAAAGCGCGCGAGATAGCCGGCGTCGGGATCGGCAATGATGGCGCGATCGCCGCGGCGCAGCGCACCCGAGAGCAGCTCCGCGATGGCGGTGCTCTTGCCGGCGCCCGTCGTGCCCATCAGCTTGAAATGCTTCGTCTCATCGGCGGCAGGCACGGGAACGCCCGCCAGCGTGATCCCGGAGCGATGCACCCGCGCCGAGCGGCCGCGGGCGCGCTCACTGGCGCGCCCGGCGCCCCGCTGCACGGCCGCATCCTCTGCGTCGAGAACCGTCGTACCCCTGATATACCCGTCGTCGTCGCGGTCCGCAGTGCTGAGCACCTTCCCGCCGCCATAGCCGAGAAGTCCGCCAATGCCCGCGCCGACTGCGTATTCCATCACCCCGCCGCCGGCAATGTGCATGGCGTTAAGGACGGGACTGGCCACGGACAGGGTGATCCCCGTCGCGACCATCAGCATTCCGGCGACCACCGGCGAGGCGATGAAAGCGCGCCACTGCGCGCGTCCTCTCACCAGCGCCGCGAGCATGGGCGCCTCCACGGATGAGAACTCCAACCCGAGTCCCGACCACCCCCGCACCGCCTCGTGAGCCATGGCGCCGATTCCGGTCAACATCCGCGCTGCTCCGCCGCGGGGGAACCGCCACGCGCCGGCGCCGCCGCACCGGACCGAGGCCGATACCAGATCTCCTTGATGTAGCGCTCGTGGCCATCCACGCCGCACTGAATGACCACATCGATGAGGCGTCTGAGCAGGCTGCGAATGTCGCGGCGGGCGAGCTGGCGGCCGCCTTCGCTCTGCTTGACGAGCAGCACCAGCTGCTCGAACGCCAGTGTGGCGCTCGAGGCGTGGACGCTGGTGATGGACCCGGGGTGACCCGAGTTGACGTTGCGAAGATAATCGAACGCCTCTTCAGCGCGCAGCTCCGCCAGGAGAATGCGGTCGGGCTTCATCCTCAAAGTGGCCTCCAGGAGCTGCTTCGGGGTGACGCGGGCGAGCCCCTGGTCGTCCTTGCTATAGAAGAGCCGCACGTGGTTGGGATGCAGATCCAGCGCGAGCTCCGGCGCATCCTCGATGGTGACCAGCCGCTCGTGCGCCGGAATCTCCCGGATCAGCGCCTTGGTCCAGGTCGTTTTCCCCGAGCCCGTGGGACCGGAGACCAGGATGTTGCGCCGGGTGCGCACCGCGAGGCCCATGAAGGCTTCGTATCTTCCCTCCGCGAGAAGGCCGCGCAGCTCGATCTCGACTTCCTCGGGGCCGCTGCGCGGCGCGCGCGTCTTGAGGAAAATCCCGCGTCGAGTCAGCTCGCCCACCGACCAGACCTCCTGAGACGGTCGCCGGATGTTGACGGCGACGCACCCCTGGGTCGTCGCCGGGGGCATCGCGATCTGCACGCGCTCTCCGCTGGGAAGAGAGGCGCAAAGGAGCGGGGAAGTCTCATCGATCCTCTGCCGGCTGAAGTTCGCCACCAGCTTGGCGAAGCGGCGGCACCAGCCGAGATCGGCGTAGCCGGCCGGCTCGCGGCGCCAGCCGCCGCTCGTTTCCAGGAAGACCTCCGAGGGCCGGTTGATGCAGATCTCCATGATGTCCGGGCGGCACAGGAGCGGACGCAGCGGCCGCAGCAGCAGCTCGAGCGCCGAGGCGTATTCCCTCGTCCCGCAAGCATCGGGGCCGGATCGCTCCCCGGCCGCGGACCGCTCGTCCGCGAGCGCGCCCGGCCTATCGGGGCTTGAGCTCATACACCGACCTGAAGTCGACATCGCGGGCGACGAGGATCTGGATGCGCGCGCCGTTGCGGATCCGGATGGTTGGCGGAATGTCGACCGTGCTGCGCAGTATCCCGGTCAGCACATCCTCCGATCCCGTGGGATTGAGGATCAAGGTACCGCCGCGGGCGGAGGACTGAGCCTGCGACTGCACGGCACCGTCGAGGGTGGAGACGAGCGCGGCGGCGCCGAATCGCTCCCAGAAATGGCGGTTCACCTTCCCGGCGAGCCCGGAGCGCCCGAGCGCATCGGTGCCCGGGGAGTCGAGCCGCACGATCACTCCCTTGGGCGTACGCGCCTCGGTCCAGACGACGAACACTCGCGCCTGGCCCTGGCGCACCCCGCCCCGGGTCTCACCGATCAACTGCGTGCCCCGCTCGAGCAGCACCACCGTTCCATCGGAGCTGAATGTGTCCGTCGCGGTGAGGCACGTGGTCATGCCGGGCAACGTCGAATCGATGGCCGTCTCCAGCGTGCAATCGATGAAGGTTCCCTTCGGCAGCAGCAGGTGTCGGGTTGGAAGGAGTTGCGCCTGGGTCGCCGCGAACACACTGGGGGTGAGCAGTCTCTGCAATGTACCGCCCGTAGCGCCGGAAGCTGGCGCTCCCGCCACCTCATTACCGCCCGGAAGGATTTCGTTGGGCGCCCGTGCAAACACCTCGCCCGACAGGCGCCGCTTAAGCGCCTGCTGCCGTGGAGAAAGCTGCGCCGGCGCCCCGTAGCCGGACGGCGGCTCCTGCGGCGCACGCGCGAGCGGTGGCTCGAGGAGCGAGGGGCCCGGTGCCACCGCGGATTGCACGGCCGCGGATTGCGGAGCCGGTCCCGCCGGCACGGGCGGCTCGCCCGCCGCCGCGGCAGCCGCCCGCCCCCCGACCGGCCGGGCGGCCGGTCCGAAGGGCGGCAGGATCATTCCTCCGCCGGGCGATTCCGGCGCGCCCGCGTGCAATCCGCGACGCGACGCGGCGGGGTGGGAGGGGACCTGCGCGTAATACCAAGTCAACATGCCCACCCCTACGCAGGTCATGAGTCCCGCTGCCAGCAGACTGCTCATTCTCGATTGCAGCGAGCGGGGCCCGGTCACGATGGGAGCGTCGCGCTCCCCGCGCACCTCGCTCGATGAGGCTTGCGCCGCGGGAGTCTCGCGCGGCTGCGGCCGAGCCGCCGGCCGCCACGGGAGCCGGATCACGGCCCCACCCTCGCGCCGGGTCTGCGCACCACCCGCCGCACGTCGGGAGCCAACGTTCCCGATGCCAGAGGCGCCCCTCCTCCCGTGAAGGCGCGATCGACGATGCAGCCGGCGAGCCTTCCCCGCCTCAGGATCAGGCGGCGCGTCACACGCTGCACCACGATGCGCCCCGCGCGCACGTCGAAGTTCACCAGTGACTCGCTGCCGTCCCCGTTCAAAGCAAACACGGCCGGCAGTGCCGTGTGAGCGCCGAAGACCAATGTCGTCTGCACGCCATCGTCCCAGGCGGCGATCGGCTTCAACGACGGCGCCCCGCAATACCAGTAGTTGTAATTGCGCGGCCGCGCGCGCCGCGCCGCGGCGAGATCCTCATCGACGCGCTGCCGCTCCTGCGATCCGGCCTTCGGGACCGCCGCCGGATACTCGAACCGCAGCGCGTAGATGACATCGGCGCCGGTCGGGTCCGGAGGCTGCGGCCGCACCTTGTAATCGAAGAGATAGGTCCGGCGATTCGTGAGGACGGTGAGATTGGTCGCAACGCGAGCCGCCTTGGGCTTCAGGAAGAGATGATTGGCGTCAGCCGCGAAGGCGACCTCCTTCGCGTCCCCCACGCCGAGCCCCACGAAGCGCTCCCCCGGAGCAAAGGTGATGTCGATCTGGTAGCCGACATAGCCTCTCAGCCGATAGACGGCATCTGCCCGGTAAGGGACCACCCGGATCCTGGGGTCGGGCCGCAATGCGCTCAGAAAGGATTGCGCGCGCGCCGGAGCGCCTGAGAGCGAGCAGATGCCCCATGCCAGGAGGATGATGATCAGCCGATGGCGTTTGCCAGGGTGCGTCTCCTCGCCCTCCGAGA